>JBBSLM010000141.1:0-5889 GCA_038255245.1 Sphingomonadales bacterium | reverse complement strand
CGGGTCCATGCCGGCGGCGACGATCGAGCCGCGCAGATAATTGCCGTGAATCCCAGTGAAGAGGTTGGAATAGACGATATCGGCGGCGCGGCCGTCGACGATGGCCTGCTTGTAATTGTCCTGCGCATTGGCCTCGCGCGTTGCGACGAAGGGCGAGCCAATGTAAGCCAGGTCCGCGCCCATCGCCTGCGCGGCGAGGATTGAGCGGCCGTTGGCGATCGCGCCCGAGAGCAAGAGCGGCCCGTCGAACCATTCGCGGATTTCCTGCACCAGGGCGAAGGGCGAAAGCGGGCCGGCATGGCCGCCGGCGCCGCTGGCCACCGCGATAAGCCCGTCCGCGCCCTTGTCGATCGCCTTGCGGGCGAAGCGGTCGTGGATGATGTCGTGCAGCACGATGCCGCCCCAGCTGTGCGCGCCGTCATTCACCTCGGCGATCGCGCCCAAGGAGGTGATGACGATCGGCACCTTCCATTTCTGGCAGGTCGCCATGTCTTCCATCAGCCGGGTGTTCGACTTGTGGACGATCTGGTTGACCGCGAAAGGGGCGGAGGGCCGGTCCGGATTGTCGCGATCCCAGGCTGCCAGCTCCTCGGTGATCTGGTGCAGCCATTCATCGACCATCGACTGCGGCCGGGCGTTCAGCGCCGGGAAGCTGCCGACGATCCCGGCCTTGCACTGGGCGATGACCAGCTCCGGATTGGAGACGATGAAAAGAGGGGCGCCGACAACGGGCAGCCTCAGGCGATCGAACAGGGGCGGCAGGCTCATGACGGCTGCGTAGCGAAACGAAACCGGCGGGGGAAGGGTGGGCGCCCTCTTCGATTAGTCGGCACCGGCCCGCACCCCCACCCGGCCACCCAACAGCGTATCCTGAAATGGGAGGCCGGGTGGGGGTGCGGGCCGGTGCCGGTTTCGCGCGAGCGAAACAGCACGACCCTCAGCCCGCCGCGCAATAAGCGAAGAAGGATTCGATCGCGGTGCGGCCGGTGCCGGGCTTGGCGGCGAGGTCGCGTTCGGTCGCGCCCGCGATGACGCGAAGGCTGCCTTCGGCGGCGAAGGCGCGCAGCACGGGGTGAACAAGGGGGAGCGTGCCGCCATTGGTGACCGCGGCCGACTCGTCGCCGACGCTTAATTGCGCCGCCATGCCGGGATCGCCTTGCAGGGACAGACCGGCCTGGCCGGAGCCGGGCAGGCAAGTGAAGGACAGGATGAATTCCTCGTTCGACCAGTCGCCGTCGCCGAAGAACAGATCGCCCGAGCCGCCACGGGCGTAGAAGCTCCAGTCGTAGGAAACGGGGACGGGGGTTGGCGCCGGGGGCGTGGGCGGCGCGGCGGGCTGCGGCGGGGCCTTTGGCGCAGCCATATTGTCGGCGGCATCGTTCTGGGCCGCTTGCCCGCAGGCGGCAAGGCATAGGCAGAGGAGGGCGAGCGGGAGGCGGATCATAAGGCTTCCAAGGGCGAGGGGGGCGATGGCTGTGCACCACATCCGGTGGCATCTGTCGAGCGTCGCGGGTCTTTTCCGATCGCGAACGGGCGGCTAGGCGTGGCGCGAACAGGGGGAATAGATGACCGACCAGATCTTCGTGCGGCGCTGCCTGATCGTGCTCGGCATCGGCATCCTCACCGTCATTCTGTTTCGCACGATGAGCCTGCTGCTGCTGATCTTCGCGGCCTTGGTGTTCGCCAGCATCCTGGGCGCGGCGCGAAGCATGATCACGAAGGTGACGCGGCTGGAGGGCCCGTTGGCGCTGGTCGCGGCGGTGCTGCTGGTGCTGGGCGTGCTGGTCGGCGTGTTCGCCTTTTTCGGGCGGCAGGTCGCGAACGAATTCGCGACGATCCAGGAACGGCTGCCCCAGGCGCTGGCATCGGTCGAGGCGCAGCTGGACGAATGGGGGCTGGGCGAGAGCGTTCGGCAGGTGGTCGAACAGGGCGCGGGCGATGTCGGCGCGGTGCTCAGCCAGGCGGGCGGCTATGCGATTGCGGCCGGCAGCGGACTGACCGATTTCCTTTTGGTCTTCGTCGGCGCGATTTTCCTGGCCGCGCAGCCGAAGCTTTACCGGCGTGGGGTCGTGGCGTTGGTGCCGAAGCCGCGCGAAGAATTGGCGGAACAGGCGATGGACGATGGCAGCCGCGCGCTGAAGGGCTGGCTGCGCGGACAGATATTGTCGATGATCGCGGTGACGATCCTGACCTTCGCCGGGCTATGGGCGCTTGGCGTGCCGGCAGCGCTCGGCCTGGCGCTGATCGCCGGGCTGCTCGATTTCATTCCCTTCGTCGGCCCGATCATCGCGGCGGTGCCGGCGATCCTGCTCGCCTTCCTGCAAGGGCCGACGGTCGCCTTGTGGACGCTCGGTCTCTACCTGCTCGTCCAGCAGTTGCAGGGCAATTTGCTGCAGCCTCTGGTGCAGAAATACGCCGTCGACGTGCCGCCGGCCGTCCTGCTGTTCGCGGTGGCGGCGGCGGGGGCCCTGTTCGGCTTCCTCGGCATCCTGCTGTCGGCGCCGCTGACCGTGATCACTTATGTGATGGTCCAGCGGCTCTACGTGGCGGGCGTGCTGGGCAAGGACATCAAGGTCGCGACCGAGCAGAAAAAGGGTAGCTGATGTTGTCCCGCTCGCGCCTCAGCAGCAAGCCTAGAGGAAATACTGCATGTTCACCGTCATCCGGCTGGAGCCGGGGATGATGTTGATGCGGACCGCGTCGAAGCGGGGCGGGCCGAAGCGGATGGTGGGATTGCGCGAGAAGCCGAAGCCTTCGCGCGGGACGCCGAGGAAAGTGTTGAGGCTGTTGTCGCGATTCTGATCGTGGAAAAGCGACACGGCATAGCCGCCGGGCGCGACGCTGACGCGGACGCTGCGGGTCGAAGCGGGGACGGTGCGCTTCACCGCTGCCGGGTCTTCGCCGCAATCGGGGAAATGATTGGCGTTGCGCGTCATGCAGACGTGGATGACGCCCCGGCTGTTGCGGGTGCCCTCGATATTGATTTCGACGTCGGCGCCGCTGCCCTGGGCGTTGCCCGCAAGCAGAAGAAGCGGCATGGCCGCCAGATGTTTGATGCGTTTCATGCTGCCGGCCGTAAGTCAGCGAAGGCGCCGACGCCAGTGGGGCTTTGCCGGTGACGCAGCCGAGCCTGATCATCGCGGGTGGCGGCCTGGCCGGATCGCTGGTGGCGCTGGCGCTCGCGACGCGGCGACCCGAGGTCGATTTCCTGCTGATCGAGCCGGGCGAGCAGCTGGGCGGGAACCATATCTGGTCCTTCTTCGACGGCGATCTGAGCAGCGAGGGCAGGGCGCTGGCCGCGCCGCTGATCACGAAGAGCTGGCCGGCGCATGAAGTGATCTTCCCGAAGCGGCGGCGGGTGCTGGGTTTTGGCTACAACAGCGTGAAATCGTCGCGGCTGGATGCTGTGGTGCGGGCGGTGGTGCCGGCCGGGCGGATCAGGCGCGCAAGCGTGACGGCGCTGGGGGCCGATTTCGTGGTGCTGGACGATGGCGCGCGGATCGAGGCCGGGGGCGTGATTGACGCGCGGGGGCCGGGCGATTTCTCCGGGCTGGATCTGGCCTGGCAGAAATTCGTGGGGCGGACCTATCGCACGACTGCGGCGCATGACCGCGAAATCCCCATCATCATGGACGCGACGGTCGAACAGGCGGATGGCTATCGCTTCGTCTACACCTTGCCGTTCGCGGCCGACGATCTGCTGATCGAGGACACTTATTATTCCGACGCGCCGGACCTGGACGTGCTTCTGCTCCGTTCGCGGATCGATGAATATGCGAAAGGCGCTGGCGAAGTAACCGGCGAAGAGACCGGGGTCTTGCCGGTGGCGCTTGGCGGATCGATCGAGACGCTGTGGACCGGCGGCGCAGCGCAGCTCGGACTGCGCGGTGGCTTCTTTCACCCGACCACGGGCTATTCGCTGCCGGACGCGGTGGGGAATGCGCTGTTGCTTGCCGAACAGCGCGACTTAGCGGGCGCCGCGCTCTTCACATTGTTTCGAGATCGTGCCCGCAAGTTCTGGAAGGAGCGTGCTTTCTTCCGGTTGCTGAACCGGATGATGTTCCGTGCCGCTGCACCCGAGCAGCGCTATCGCGTGCTGGAGCATTTCTACCGGCTGCCGGAGCCATTGATCGCGCGTTTCTATGCGGCCAGGCTGACGCGGCGCGACAAGCTGCGGATTCTCACGGGCAAACCGCCCGTTCCCTTGTTCAAGGCATTGAAGGCGATGGCGGCGTGACAAAACGAGTAGCAGTGATCGGGTCGGGCTTTGGCGGGCTGGCGCTCGCGATCCGGCTGCAATCGGCGGGGATCGCGACGACGATCGTCGAGGCGCGCGACAAGCCGGGCGGGCGCGCTTATTATTGGGAGAAAGACGGCTACGTCTTCGACGCCGGGCCGACGGTGATCACCGATCCGGACTGCCTGAAGGAATTGTGGGCACTGAGCGGCGCCGACATGGCGGACGACGTGGAATTGCTGCCGATCTCGCCTTTCTATCGCCTGTCCTGGCCGGATGGCACGGTGTTCGATTATCTGAACGACGATGCGCGCCTGACCGAGCAGATTCGCGCGCTTGAGCCGGATGATGTCGAGGGCTATGCCAAATTCCTGCGCTATGCGGCCGGTGTCTATACCGAGGGCTATGAGAAGCTCGGCCACGTCGCCTTCCTCGATTTCAAATCGATGCTGGCCGCGGCGCCCAGCCTGGCGCGCTATCAGGCGTGGCGGTCCGTCTATTCGGTGGTTTCCGGCTTCGTGAAGAATGAGAATTTGCGGCAGGCGCTGTCGTTCCACACCCTGCTGGTGGGCGGCAATCCGATGACGACGAGCTCGATCTACGCATTGATCCACAAGCTGGAGCGCGACGGCGGTGTGTGGTTCGCCAAAGGCGGAACGAACCAGTTGATCGCCGGCATGGTGCGACATTTCGAGCGGCTCGGCGGCGAGCTGCGGCTGGACGATCCGGTCGCGAAGATCGAGACCGAGGCGGGGCGGACCTCGGCGGTGCGGACCAAGAGCGGCTGGACCGCGCGATTCGACGCGGTCGCGTCCAATGCCGATGTGGTCCGCACCTACGACATGGTCGATGCGCCGCGTGGAGCGAAGGCGGCGGCCCAATTGCGGCGCAAGCGCTTTTCGCCGTCACTGTTCGTGGTGCACATCGGCGCACGGGGGACGTGGGCGGACGTGCCGCACCACAATATATTGTTCGGACCCCGCTATCGGGAGCTGCTGGACGAGATCTACAAGGGCTCGAGCCTTCCGGACGATCCGGCGCTCTACCTCCATCACCCCACGGTGACCGACCCCGCCATGGCGCCGCCGGGCAATTCGACTTTTTACGCACTGGCGCCGGTGCCGCATCTCGGCAAGGCCCCGCTCGATTGGGAAAAGGAGGGGCTGCGCTATCGCGAGCGGATCGTCGATCTGCTGGAAGAAAGGCTGCTGCCGGGGCTGCGGGAGCGGATCGAGACGATCTTTCACTACAGCCCGCAGGATTTCGAGGGCGATTTGAATTCCCATTTGGGCTCGGCCTTCAGCCTGGAACCTTTGCTGACGCAAAGCGCCTGGTTCCGGGTGCACAATCGCGATGCGAAAATCCCGAACCTCTATTTCGTCGGGGCGGGCACGCATCCCGGCGCGGGCATTCCGGGCGTGGTCGGCAGCGCCAAGGCGACGGCGCGGCTGATGATCGAGGATCTGACCGCCTGATGCCGCGCGCATCGAGCCCCGAGCGGATTGCCCTGATCGCCGCGGCCAGCGACACGATCCGGCTGGGCTCGCGCTCGTTCCACGCCGCCAGCCAGGTGTTCGACCGCACGACCCGCGAGCGCGCCTGGCTGCTCTACACCTGGTGCCGCCATTGCGACGATGTCGCGGACGGGCAGG
>JBBSLM010000140.1:0-5913 GCA_038255245.1 Sphingomonadales bacterium | reverse complement strand
TGCTCCAGCCGCGCCGCAACCGCCTGCGCCGTTTCCGCCGAGCCGATCATGCCGATCTTCACCGCGTCGGCGCCGATATCCGAAAGCACCGCATCCATCTGCGCGATCACCATCTCGGCGGGGATCGGATGGACGGCGGTCACGCCCAGCGTATTCTGCGCCGTGATCGCGGTCACCGCGGTCATGGCGTGGCCGCCGAGCATGGTGACGGTCTTGATGTCCGCCTGGATCCCCGCCCCGCCGCCGCTGTCGGAACCGGCGATGATCAGGATGCGCGGAACCTTCACCTCTTATAGTGGCGCTTGGTCGAGGCCGGGTTGCGCTCCAGCACTTCGCCGACTCGCATCGGCCTTTCGAGCAGGTCGCCGCCGCAATTGGGGCAGCGCTCCTCCATCCGGTCCGTGCAGGCGGCGCAAAAGGTGCATTCCATCGAGCAGATAAAGGCTTCGAACTGGTCGGCCGGCAAATCGCGGCCGCATTTTTCGCAATCAGGTCGCATTTCGAGCATTAATTCTTCTCCACAGCGGCGCAAATGTCGTCGACGACCTGCCGCACCAAATTCTCATCCTCGCCCTCGGCCATCACCCGCACGACCGGCTCGGTGCCGGATTTGCGGATCACCAGGCGCCCGGTGCCGGCCAGCCGGGCCTCGCCGTCGGCAATCGCGGCCTTTACCGCGGCCGTGTCGAGCGGGTCACCCTTGAAGCGGACATTCTTCAGCAATTGCGGCAGCGGCTCGAACTGGCGGAGCAATTCGCTCGCCGGCTTGCCCGCCTCCACCAGCTCGGCCAGCACCTGCAGCCCCGCGACCAGCCCGTCGCCGGTGGTGCCGTAATCGGTCAGGATCATGTGGCCGGACTGCTCGCCGCCGACATTCATGCCCTTGGCCCGCATCGCCTCCAGCACATAGCGGTCCCCCACCTTGGTGCGTTCCAGCTTCAGCCCCTGCGCTTCGAAATGCCGCTCCAGCCCCAGGTTCGACATCAAGGTGGCGACCACGCCGCCGCCCTTCAACTGCCCGCGCCGGTGCCAGGACGTGCCGATCAGCGCCATCAACTGGTCGCCGTCGATCACCCGGCCGGTTTCGTCCACCACGATCAGCCGGTCGGCGTCGCCGTCCAGCGCCAGGCCGATCTGCGCGCCGCTTTCGACCACCGCGTCGCTCAAGGCCGCCGTATCGGTCGAGCCGCAACCGTCGTTGATGTTGACGCCGTTCGGCTCGACCCCGAGCGCGACCACGTCGGCGCCCAATTCCCACAAGGCCGAGGGCGCGACCTGGTAGGCCGCGCCGTTCGCGCAATCGACCACCACCTTGAGCCCGTCCAGACGAAGGCGATCGGGGAAGGTCGTCTTGGCGGCGTGGATATAGCGGCCGCGCGCATCCTCGATCTTGCGCGAGCGGCCGATCTGCTCGGCGGGAACGAGGCGCGGCTCCTGGTCCAGCAGAAGCTCGATCGCGGTCTCGTCCGCGTCGCTCAATTTGAAGCCATCGGGTCCGAACAATTTGATGCCATTGTCGGCGAACTTGTTGTGGCTGGCGGAGATCATCACGCCAAGATCGGCGCGCATCGAGCGGGTGAGCATCGCCACCGCCGGCGTCGGCACCGGCCCGACCATCACCACGTCCATGCCGACGCTGGTGAAGCCGCTGATCATCGCGGTTTCCATCATGTAGCCGGAAAGCCGCGTATCCTTGCCGATCACCACCCGGTGGCGATGATCGCCGCGCAGGAAATGCGCGCCCGCCGCCTGGCCCACACGCTGCGCCATCGCCGCGGTCATCGGCATTTCGTTGGTGCGGCCCCGGATCCCGTCCGTGCCGAAGAATTTGCGGCTCATCTACACTCCTTGCGGCCGGAGCACGAAAGCGCGCGCCGCAGCCTTAAGTTGACACATTTGACACATGGCTGACGACGCGCAGGAGCCCCGAAAGGTCCGGAAAGTCCGGGGGTCTCGCGTACGCGCACGCGAGGCACCGGTCACGCGCCCGGAGCGGGACGAATATGCGAGTACGGGCAGCAGCCGAGTCATGCGGCGTCCGGTATCAACAAGGGGCCAAGTAGGAAAGCGGCGGAGCTTTCCCAGCCCACGCCCGCAGCCGGTCGAACGCTCAGCCGCAGGTCATCGTGGGCCGGTAGACCTGCATGGCGTTGGTGCCGGAATTGCCGCCCAGGGTGATGCCGCCGCCGGGCAGGAAGATGCGGCCGTCGATCACGGCGCTGCCTTTCAGACCGTGGACGGCAATGGGCAGGTCCGGCAGCTGGGTCCAGCGGTCGGCGCGCGGATCATAGGCATAGGTGCTGGGCGTCAGGCCGAGCACGTGCGTGCGCTCGCCCTCCCCGCCGAAGACGAACATGCAGCCGGCATGGGCCGCGCCGGTGACGCCGCCGCGCGGCGCGGGCAGCGAGGCGCCCCGACTCCAGCGGCGGGTGGCCGGGTCGTAAATCTCCAGCACATCGACCCGCTCGGCACCGGCGCCCGGGCCGATGCGGCCCCCGGCGACGTAAATCTTGCCGCCGATCGCGACCATGGCGAGGTGATTGCGCTGGGTCGGCATGTCGGGCAGCCGCTCCCAGCTGTCCGTTGCCGGGTCATAGACCTCGAAGGCCGCGCCGCCCGGCGGACGGCCACCGGCGACGTAGATCTTGCCGTCGATCACCGCCTTGCCGCCGCCGCCGCGCGCCGTGGGCATCGGCGCGCGCGGCACCCAGCCGCCGACCGCCGGATCGTGCATCCAGACGTCGGCCACGAACCGCTCCGGCCGGCCGGAACTGGCGCCCTCGACCTCGCCGCCGAGCAGATAGATCTTCCCGCCGACCGCCGCGACATGGGTGTGATGGATCGGCTGCGGCAGCGCCGGGCCGAGCGACCAGCGGCTCGCGACCGGATCGTAAATCTGCACGAGATTGGACGGCAGCCGCCCGGGCGGATAGCCGCCGAGCACCCAGATCTTGCTGTCGAACTCGGCGACCGCATGCTCGGAACGGGGCAGCGGCATGGCGGCGCCGAGACCCCAGCCGTCAAATTCCCGGATCGCGCTGACCGGCGCACCCTGGCTGGCGCGATCGTTCCAGGTCTCGCGCAACTGGTCTGCTTCGACCGGCGTCGACTTGTTGGGCGGCGGCGACGGCGGTCCACCCCCCGGAGGTTGCTGCGCCAACGCGGTGCTTGCAATCAGCAGCCCTGCCGCTGCCGGCCATCCATTCTTCATGATCGACCTCCAGGATTTATGGGAACAGCCCCTTGTTGCGGAACGAAGCGCACACGCCAATGCCTCAAAATGTCTCAAATCGTCGCGGCCGCCACCCGGCAATTGCCGGGATGCGGACGGGTCGGGACTGAGCTAAACAGCGGGAAAAAGGGGGGATTCGATGCCGACACTCTTGCTTGCCGCCGTCCTGCTTGGCGCCGCGGCGCCACCGTCCAGCGCCGCGCCTGCGCCCGCCCAGGAAACCACGCCCGGCCGGGCTGTCGAAAGCGACCGAGTCGCGATTCCGTTCAATCCGCCGCTTGGCCAGCCAATCATCTACCGGCACCGCAAGGAGACCGTTCGCGACGGTCAGCATATCAATGTGTGGACGGACTATCGCTACACGTTCAGCCGCGATGGCGATGGCTTACTGATGCTGGTCGAGCCAATCGACTTTGGCGTCGATGCGCCGCGACTGCCGACCGCCGAGGCCCGGCAGGCCTTCCGGCGCATGCTGGACAGGGCGCTCCTGCCTTTTTCGGTGCGCCTGTCGGCCGATGCGATCGTGGAAGAGTTGATCGATGAGGAGGCGGTTTGGGAACGGGTGGTCGAGCGATCCATGGAACTCGTGGCCGAGAACGAGCGCGAGCGCGATCCCGAGGCCCAAGCCTTCGCGCGGCAGACCATGCTCGACCTGCCGACGGACACGCGCCTGATATTGCTGATGCAGCAGACCGGACACATCCTGGAAATCGCTGCGACGGATTACAGCAGGGGGCAACCCGACGCGATCGCCTACACGTTCAATGCGCCGTTCGGCGGGACGCTTGAGCAGCAGGCCACGGTGACGATCACCAACGTCACCGCCGACACCGTCTCGTACGAGCTGGCCGCTTCAGTGCCAGGCGAGCAGATGCTTGCCTCGCTGACGAACTTTCTGGAGGGGGTTCCACTGAACGGCCGCGGTCAGAACACGCCGGAGGGGCGCGCTCGGGCGTTGCGTGAGATGCGTGAAGCCGAAATGCGGATGGAGGCCGAGAGCCGTTATGAGGTGGACCGGGCCACCGGGCTGAGTCGTCGCTATACCGTCGAACAGCGGGTCAGCGTTCGCAGCGGGAGCAACAATGTGGTGCAGCGACAGACGCTGAGCGGGGAGCGTCGGAACTAGAGGTATCATTTTACCTCACGCGAAACCCGCGGATTTGTTGACTTTGCGGGCATAGTTTGTCATTTGGCCGCTCGCAGCGCCGCTCCGCGCCCCTTCGGGGACCGGGCGGCGTATCCGTTTATTCGAAAGGTCATGAGCCCATGAAGGCGCTCCTCAAGACCACCAAGTCGGCCAAGCCGGCCGAGGTGGAAAAGAAGTGGCATCTGATCGACGCCGACGGTCTCGTCGTCGGCCGTCTCGCCAGCATCGTCGCCAACATCCTGCGCGGCAAGCACAAGCCCAGCTACACCCCGCACGTCGATTGCGGCGACCATGTCGTCATCGTCAACGCCGACAAGGTGCGCTTCACCGGCAAGAAGCTGTCCGACAAAATCTATTACAAGCACACCGGCTATCCGGGCGGCATCAAGTCGATCACCGCGGGCAAGGTGCTGGAGGGCCGCTTCCCCGAGCGGGTGCTGGAAAAGGCGATCGAACGCATGATCCCGCGCGGGCCGCTGGGCCGCGACCAGATGCGCGCCCTGCACCTGTATAATGGCACCGAACATCCGCACGGCGGCCAGAGCCCCGAGACGCTCGACGTCGCGTCGATGAACCGCAAGAACAAGGTGAGCGCATAATGGCCGACAATCGCCAGTCTTTGTCCGATCTTGCCGATCTGACCGCCGCCAAGGCCGCGCCGCCTGCCGCTCCGGTCGCCGCTGCCGCCGACCCGCCTTCCGCTGAGGCGCCCGCCGAGGGCAATGCGTCCGCCGACACCGCGGCGCCCGCCGCTTCCGGCGACGGCCAGCGTTCCGGCGGCCGTCGTGGCCGCGACGAGGAGAATCTGAACCCCGATGGCGTCAACACGCAAGGCCCGCAGATCGCCGCCATCCTGCGTGAGCAGGAACTGGACGCGCAGGGCCGCGCCTATGCGACCGGCCGCCGCAAGGACGCCGTTGCGCGCGTCTGGCTGAAGCCGGGATCGGGCAAGATCATTGTCAATGGCCGCGATCAGGAAACCTATTTCGCCCGTCCGACCCTGCGCCTGGTGATCAACCAGCCGTTCGACGTGTCCGAGCGCCGCGATCAGTATGACGTGATCGCGACCGTGCATGGCGGCGGGCTTTCCGGCCAAGCTGGCGCGGTCAAGCACGGCATCGCACAGGCGCTGAGCAAATATGAGCCGACGCTGCGCACCGCGGTGAAGCAGGCCGGCTTCCTGACCCGCGATCCGCGCGTCGTCGAGCGCAAGAAGTATGGCCGCGCCAAGGCGAGGAAGAGCTTCCAGTTCAGCAAGCGATAAGCGAGGGCAGCGCCGCCGACGCGCAAGCGTCGCCGGAGCAGCACGAAGACTTATCGGTGCCGGCCGACCGGCGGCGTAGCCGACCGGATCGACGTCACGGGATTCACTCCCGTGACGGCTCAGCCGAAGCAGAACAGAAAAGGGCGGTCCGGCAACGGGCCGCCTTTTTCGTGCGCGGGGTCACCGGAGCAACCGTGCGTCGGTAAGACCGCATCGACGCGCATGGCGCGCTACGGGCGGTGGTGCGCCGACGATCTGCGCCAATGCTTC
>JBBSLM010000139.1:0-5963 GCA_038255245.1 Sphingomonadales bacterium | reverse complement strand
TGGTGGAGCGCGATGATACCAGCGCAGATGGACACGAACGACGCCGCCAGCATGACTGCATCAGTGGGGAAATAGAGGTCGCCCAGGCGCGCGGTGAAGGCCGCCCAGAGCGCGAGCGCCATCGCCGCGAAGTCGAAGGTGATCAGGATCAGGTTCTTGCGACCCCGGTCCAGCATCGTGGCGTGTTTGATTGCGTTCAGCATCGATTACCCCTTGCCGGCGGCGCCCTCGCGCTCAGCCGACCACAGTCTTGACGATGGACGCGAGCCGCTCGGCCCGCCGTTCCAGCAGATCGTTACGCAACGTCGGATGAACCTCGACCATCAACGCATTGCCGCTCATCCGCCGCGCGACCGGGCAGTCCGGGCGGGGCAGGTCGGCAAAGGCTTCCTCCCGGTACATTTCACTGCATGAACCCGAAAACAAGCGAAGCCCCTCCCCCGTCGCGCGTTGCAAAATCTGGGCACGAAGACGGGCGGCGTCCGCCTCCGGCGCCTCCAGATAACAATAGAATTTGTAATAGCCGTGACGCAGCCGCGCCTCGGGCATCGGCACGTTGATGCCGCCAATTCCGTCGAGCGCCGCCACCCAGATCGCGGCGTTGCGGGCGCGCGCTTCGGTCCACGCCTCGAGCTTGCCCAGCTGGGCGAGGCCGATCGCGGCCTGCGGCCCAGTCAGCCGCCAGTTGGTGCCGACCTTGTCATGCACCCATTTGAACACGCCGGGATTGGTCGCGGGCGCATTCATCTTCGCGCGATTCTTGCCGTGATCCTTGAACGACCATGCCCATTCCGCCGCGGCCTCGTCGCGGATCGAAAGATATCCGCCCTCGCCGCCGGTCGAGATGATCTTGTCCTGGCAGAAAGAAAAGCAAGCGGCGTCCCCGAAATCCCCGACGCTGCGGCCATTGATCGCCGCGCCATGGGCTTGCGCGCAATCCTCGATCACCTTGATGCCGCGCGGCGCGGCGAGCGCCATCAGCCCGTCGATGTCGGCGGGCCAGCCGGCGAGGTGAACGGGAATGATTGCCTTCGTCCGTTCGGTGATCAGCGGCGCGACGGTCGCGGGCGAGATGTTGCCGCTATCCGCCTCGACATCGGCGAAGACCGGGGTCGCGCCGACCAGCATCACGCAGAAGGCCGAGGCGGCGAAGGAACGAGGCGTGACGATTACTTCGTCGCCGGGGCCGATGCCGAATGCCTTCAGCGCCAGCTCCAGCGCCAGCGATCCATTGGCCAAAGCGATGCCCGAACCCCCGCCGAACCTGGCCTCGCAGGCCCGTTCGAAGGCGAACACATCAGGCCCGGTCCATTGATTGACCTTGCCGGAGCGGAGTACGCGGACGGCGGCTTCGATCTCATCGGCGGCGAATGTGGGCCATGCTTCCTCGGCAAGGATCGCCAGGTCGCCCGGCGACGATTCCTGCGACGCCGACAGGACGCTCGCTCCGATACTGGTCGCGACGGTCACGAACTTCCCCGAGAAATGGCTCGCGGGCCCTTACTCCGATTGACCGCGCATGGGAAGTGTGGGCGGCGGCGACGGTGAAGTGCCCATGAATTCACGCATGGTGGCTTCTCCTTCGGCGCTGATCCCGCGCGCCCGGATGACCTGCCAGGCAGTCATGGCAAGGATTTTCAGGTCGAGCGCGAACGAACGATTGTCGACATACCAGGTGTCGAGCGCGAACTTTTCTTCCCAGCTGAGCGCATTGCGTCCGTTCACCTGTGCCCAGCCGGTCAGGCCGGGCCGGACGTCGTGCCGCCGCGCCTGCTCCGGCGTGTAGCGATCCAGATATTGCATCAGCAGCGGCCGCGGCCCGACCAGGCTCATCTCGCCTTTCAAAATGTTCCACAGCTCGGGCAGTTCGTCGAGGCTGGTCCGGCGCAAGAATGCGCCGGTGCGGGTCAGCCGGCGCGCATCGGAAGCGACGCCGCCGCTTTGGGTATCGGCGCGCATCGTGCGGAATTTCAGCATGTCGAACGGCTTGCCGCCCCTGCCCGGCCGGGTCTGCCGAAACAGGACGGGTCGGCCCATCGTGATCAGCACCCCCAGCGCGACGATCAGCAGGACCGGCGAAAGCAGGATCAGCCCGAGGCCGGCCGCGAGGAAGTCGAGCAGCCGCTTCACAGGCCCGCTGCCTCGAGGATCGTGGCGTTCACGCGGTGGACGTCGAACTTCTCCTCCGCGATGCGGCGCGATTCCCGGCCCATCCGATCGGCCTGCTGCGGTTCGGTGATGAACCGAGCCATCGCCGCCGCCAGCGCCGCCGCGTCACGGACAGGCACGAGCAACCCGTTGACGCCGTCGATCACCGTCTCCCGGCAGCCTGGCACGTCGGTGGTGACGATCGGGCGGCCCATCGCCATCGCCTCGAGCGAGGAGCGCGGCGTGCCTTCGCGATAGGAGGGGAGAACATAGACGCGGGCGGCGGCGATGGCCGGCCGCACGTCGTCCCTGCGGCCGAGAAATTCCACCGCGCCCGACCAGCCATCGACTTCCGCCTGCGTAATGCCGTCCGGCGAAGGATCCAGGTAACCGATCAACTGGAAGCGTGCCGATGGGTGCTTCGCCTTCACCAGCGCCGCCGCGGCGGCATATTCGCGCACGCCTTTGTCGCCGAGCAGGCGCGCGATCATCAGGAAGATCGGTGCTTCCGGAAGCGGCGCTGGCTCGAAGCGGGCCAGATCGATGCCCGAGCCATTGACCACCGAGGCGTCGTCGCGCCGCAAGATGCCGGCCTCTCGAAAGAAGGCGCGGTCGTCGGGATTCTGGAAAATGACAGATGAGGCCTTCTTCAGCGCGCGCCGGTACAAAATCGTCGCCACCGCCCGGCTCAGCCGCCGCTTCAAGCCGCCGCCATCGGTGAAGGCGAAGCCGAGACCGGTGATCAGGGCGACGATGTTCGGTACCTTCGCGCGCGCCGCCGCGAGCGCGCCGAGCGTGACGGGCTTGATCGTATAGGCGATCACCGCCTGCGGCGCGAGGCGCCGGAAGGCGGCCTCGAGTGCACGGATGGTCCGCATGGTCGCGACCGGCGACATGCTGGCATTGTCGAGCGCGATCTCCTCGGGTGTCGCCCCGAGCGCACGCACGGCCGCATCCGTCGCGGCGTCGATCCGCGGGGCCATCGCGATCACATCATAACCGCGCCTCACGAGCGCGGCGATCAGCGGCCCGCGAAACAGGATCAGCGACGGCGCGTATGAGCCGAGCACGATCACCCTTGCCTTGCCGGTCACGCCGGCACCGGCCTCCGCCCCCGCCGCCGCGCGCGAACCGGCAACGCAATCTTGCTGGTCGCGATCAGCGCGGCGAAGATGGTCAGGATGGCCGGCATCATCATCATCTTCTGCCTGAGGCCTAAGCCAACATTATAATAGGTGATCGAAAGGACCATGGTCACCAGGAAGGCGAAGAAGACCGCGTAACGGACCACCAATGTACCGGTGAACAGCTTCCTGAGCCAGCCGAAGCGGAAAATGAAATAGCCGAAAATAAAGACCAGCACGAGATTTTCGAACGAGGCGATCAAGCCTTCGAAACCCGGCGCGTCGAAGAAGAAGGGCCGGAACAGCAGACTCAACACCGCGAGCGGCAGCGGCAGGCCCGACGCAGCGGTCGTCCCCTGGTCCCTGGCGCCTGCCTCGGATTGTTGAGCCAGAAAGTCGCCCACCGCTTCCGCGCTACCGAGGTCGAGCCGATAGGTATCATATAGCGTGCCCGCGACGACAAACACACCAACGACAGCGAGACCGCCGAGCATCAATTTCGCCAAGCCTTTTGTCTCGCGATCCAACAGGATCGCGCCGGCCAGCGCCGCAACAGCGAGAATGCCGATGTGCGGTCTGAACAAGGTCATGACGACCACACCGATCGCGAATGTCAGCCAGCGCTCGCGGATGCGGATCGTGGCCCAGCCACACATCGCCGCGCCGAGAAACAGGAAGCCGTCCTTGCCGATGAAGGCTGTCCAGAAATGCAGGCCGGGGAGGAAGAGGAGAAGGAGGAGGCGTTTGTCCAACGGGGCGCGCGCCTGCCCGTGAATGTCCTCGAACGCCCTCATCAGGTACATGGCACCCCAGGTGCCGGCCGCCTGGAACAACAGGAAATAGTCGAGATAGGTGCCGCCGAACCATCCCTTCAGGCCCTGTACCACCCAGATGACGAACTGCGTGTTGAGGCCGAAACCGCGCTGGTAGAAATCGTAACGGTCGAAATAATAAAGGGCGGCATCGGTCGAGCCGGTCTGCGCCCATTCATGGAAATAGAAGCCAGTCGCGGTTTGGAGCGCGGCGAGCGCCAGAGCCACGCTTATCCGCGTAATGCCGCGCTCGCGGCCCGACACCATGAACACTGCGGCAAAGCCGATCGCGATGCCGAGCCAGCCGATGAAGGTGATCGGCATCATGCCACCCCCGCGCGCAGGCCAGCCAAGGCAGCGCTCCGGCCGCGCCGCCGCGACTTCTCGATGCGGGGAATATCTACGTCTATCATGCGGGACTTCGACGGCTGGCGGCTCACCCGCGCCTTTAGCCCCACCCGCGCGAAGGTGGCAATACGACGGCGCTCGCACCCGCGCCCTTGGCACCATCCCAGACGCACGATAAGCGGGGGGCCGTCCGAAACCCCTGCAGAAGGTCCAGATGGCAATCCTCGTTACCGGCGCCGCCGGCTTCATCGGTTTCAATGTTGCCAGGAGGCTGCTCGAGCGGGGAGACGAGGTCGTCGGGATCGACAATCTCAACGATTATTACAGCATTGCGCTGAAGCAGGACCGGCTCGCCGAACTGGCGCGGATGGGCGAACGATTTCGCTTCCACCGCCTCGATTTCGCCGACGCACGCAAGCTGGAGGAGGTGTTGGGGTCCGAAGGGTTCGACCGCATCGTGCATCTTGGGGCCCAGGCGGGCGTTCGCTATTCGATCGATCATCCGCAGGTTTACGCCCAATCCAATCTGGTCGGGCATCTGAACATGCTGGAACTGGCGCGGCACCGGGCGGTCGCGAACATGGTCTATGCCTCCTCCTCGTCGGTCTATGGCGGCAACGATACCCTGCCGTTCCGGGTCGAGGACCGGGTCGATCATCCGCTCTCGCTCTACGCCGCGACCAAGAAAGCGGACGAATTGATGAGCGAGACCTACGCCCATCTCTACCGCCTGCCCCTGACCGGATTGAGGTTCTTTACCGTCTACGGGCCGTGGGGCCGCCCGGACATGGCGATGTGGCTGTTCACCAAAGCGATCCTGGAGGGCCGGGCGATCGACGTGTTCGGCGAAGGCAATATGCGCCGCGACTTTACCTATATCGACGACATCGTCGCCGGCATCGTCGCCTGCCTCGACAATCCCCCGCCGGATGACGGCGCGGAGAAAGCAGGGGGCAGCCGCGGCCCGCACCGGCTCTACAATATCGGCAACAACAAGTCCGAAGAGCTGGTCCGGATGATCGGGCTGATCGAGGCAGCATGCGGGCGCGAAGCCGAAAAGCGCCTGCTGCCGATCCAGCCGGGCGACGTGCGCGACACGTATGCCGACATCAGCGCGATCCAGCGCGATCTGAATTTCGTCCCCGCGACCTCGATCGACGAAGGCGTGCCGCGTTTCGTGCAATGGTATCGCGACTATCACCGGGTGTAGCGTCCTGTTCCGCTCGCGCGGGATCAAGCGAACAGATGCTGCCCGCCCTTCCGGCTATGGCGCGATGATGGTAAGCCACGTTCCGGTCAGCGGCGGGCCGGGAGCGGCATGAACGACTGCTATCAAATTCTGGGGGTCTCGCGGTTCGCCTCGACAGGCGAGATTCGTGCGGCGTTCCTTGCCCGGATGAAGGTCTGCCACCCCGATTCCGGTCATGTTGGCGCCAACGGCGAGGCGGCCGCGATCAGCCAAGCCTATTGGCAGCTGCGCGATACGCACCGCCGCGCCGAGCATGACCGGCTTTTGTTCGAACCGCTTGTG
>JBBSLM010000138.1:0-5963 GCA_038255245.1 Sphingomonadales bacterium | reverse complement strand
GCACGAAGCCGCGATCATCCCGGTCGACGACATAGCCGCGCAGGCCGGCGGCGTTCAGATCGGGGATACGCTCCCGCATGTCGTCGGTCGCAACCCACGCCACGCGATCCAGGGCGAAGATCATCCTGCCACGCTCCAGCGCCCAGGCGATCTGGCGCTGCTCCTCGGTGCTTTGGGCGACGGCCGGCTGGGCCATGACGGCCAGCACCGCAAAGGCGGCAGGAATCACGCGACGCATATATCTCTCCAATGTTGGCAGAGGCTTAGCGCACGAGCAGCCCAGGAGAAGCCCTAGCGCACTTCCTCCCAGATCCGCACGCGCTGGTCGGGCGGCAAGTATAGCGCATGGCCGGGCTGGACGTTGAAGGCGCGGTACCAGGCGTCCATGTTCCGGACGATGCCGTTGACGCGATATTGCGGCGGGGCGTGCTCGTCGGTCAGCACGATCTGGCGCATCAGATTGTCGCTGCTGTGGCTGGCCCAGGTCTGGGCGAAGGCGATGAAAAAGCGCTGATCGCCGGTCAGGCCGTTGACGACCGGCGGTTCGCCATGCTGGGCGACGTGGCGGCGATAGGCGGCAAAGGCGATTTCCAGGCCGCCCAGATCGCCGATATTCTCGCCCATCGTCAGTTCGGCATTCACCCGGAAGCCGGGCAGCGGCTCATAGGCCGCGAATTGCGCACCCAGACGCGCGGCGATCGCGTCATAGCGCTCCGAGGACGCGGCGCTCCACCAGTCGCGCAGCATGCCGCTGCGGTCGAAGCGGCGGCCCTGATCGTCGAAGCCGTGGCCGAGCTCGTGGCCGATGGCGGAGCCGATCCGGCCATAATTGGTCGGGGCGTCGTAGGAGGGATCGAACAGGGGCCTTTGCAGGATACCGGCCGGGAAGGTGATGTGGTTCAGCAGCACGTTGTAGCTGGCGCCGACCGTCTGTGCGGTCATATGCCATTCGTTGCGATTCACTGGCTCCGCCAGCCGCTCCCCATCGCGGCGCAGCAAGAATTCGCTCAGGCGCATGATGTTGCCGACCAGATCGTCCGGCGTCTGGCGGACGCTGGTCAGGTCGGTCGGCGTCTCGGGGCCGCCGATCTGGGTGGCGATCGCGCCGAGCTTGGCCAGTGCCTCGCGCCGGGTCGGCTCGTCCATCCAGCTCAGCCGCCCGAGCCGATCGTTGAAGGCGGCGCGGATGTTGCCGATCAGCTCGTTCAAGGTCGCGCGGCTCGCGGCCGGGAAATGGCGGTCGAGATAGATTTGCCCGACCGTCTCGCCGAGCGTGCCGTCGACCAGCCGGACCGAGCGGGCCCAGCGCGGATGCGGCGTCTGCAGGCCGTAGAGCGCGCGCGAGCCGAAGGCGAATTCGGCTTCCTGAAACGGCCGCGACAGATAGGGCGAGAAGGCGTCGATGAACGAGAACGTCAGCCAATCCTTCCACGTCTCCAAAGGCACTTCGTCGAGGATGCGGCCGGCATCGGCCACGGCGCTCGGCGTCTGCACGATGATCCGCTCGGCGCGGCCGAAGCCCATCAGGTCGAGATAGCGGTTCCAGTCGAACTGCGGGGCGAGCGCGACCAGTTCGGCCCGGGTCATCGCATTGTAGGTCCTGCGCACGTCGCGCAGCCGCTCAGGCGACCAGTGCGTCTCCGCCAGCCGCCGCTCGAGCGCAAAGACTCGTTCGGCCCGGGCCTCCGGCTCACTCATCCCGGCAAGGCGAAAGCTGGTCGCCATGTAGGTCTTCAGCGCCGCGCGATAGGCGTCGAACTCCGGGCCTTCGCGCAGATAATGGTCGCGGGTCGGCATGTGCGTGCCGCCCTGGCTGACGGCCAGCACATAACGGCGAGTGTCGCCCGTGTCCGGGATCACACCGACGCTGACCGGCATGTTGTAGCCATTTTCGGAGAAGACGGTGATGAGCGTCTCTCGATCGGCAATGCCGTTGATCCGGGCGAGGTAGGGCCGGATCGGATCGATGCCGAGCTGCTCGATCCGCGCCTCGTCCATGAAGCTGCGATACAAAGCGGAGACCTGGCGGCCGGCGGGCGTGTCGTTGGGCGTCTCGATGATCGCGCGGACTTGGCCCTCCACTTCCTCGGCGACCTGCGCGTGCAGGCTGAACGAGGCATCGGTCGCGCCGAGCCTTTCCTTCACGAACGCGGTCCAGGCGCCGTTGGCATGACCGTAGAAATCGTCGCCGGGGCGGATCGCCGGATTGCGGGCGGACAGGTTGATGCCGGTATCGGCGAAACCGAACACGTCGACCGGCAGAGCCGGCTGGGCGGCGGGCGGGATTGGCGCCGCGGCCGACTGGGCGAGCGCCGGCTGGCACGTGGTGGCAAGGCCGAGGACGAGGGCGAAATTACGCAGGAACGGCACAAAAGCTCCTTTACAGGATGCGGCCGCCCCCGGTCCGCCGATGAGAAGAGGGGCCGGTCGCCCGGCCCCTCGTGAAGCACTTACCAGATGCGGACACGCTGGTCAGGCGGCAAATAGAGCGGATCGCCGGGCTGAATGTTGAACGCTTCGTACCAGGCGTCGACGTTGCGAACGACGCCGTTGACCCGGAATTCCGGCGGGCTGTGCGGGCCGGTGAGCATCTGCTGGCGCAGCGCGTCTTCGCGGGCGTGGCTGCGCCAGGCCTGGGCGAAGGCGAGGAAGAAGCGCTGGTCGCCGGTCAGGCCGTCGATCACGCCGGGATCGCCATGCTGGGCGACGTGGCGCTTGTAGGCGGCATAGGCCATTTCCAGCCCGCCCAGGTCGCCGATATTCTCGCCCATCGTCAGCTGCGGGTTCAGCGTCTGGCCGGCGGTCTGATAGGTCCCATATTGCGCGCCGAGCCGCTGGGTGAGCGCGGTGAAGCGCTCGCGCGCCTGCGGCGTCCACCATTCGCGCAGGCGTCCCTGCGCGTCGAAACGGCTGCCCTGATCGTCGAAACCGTGGCCGATTTCGTGACCGATCACCGCGCCGATCGCGCCGTAATTCACCGCCGGATCGGCGTTCGGATCGAAATAAGGCGGCTGCAGGATCGCGGCCGGGAAGGTGATCTGGTTGCTCAACGGGCTGTAATAAGCGTTGATCGTCTGCGGCGTCATCGCCCAAAGCGCGCGATCGACCGGGTTGGGCAGCCGCGACAGCATCAGATTATATTGGAATTCGCCGGCCCGCATCATGTTGCCGAGCAAGTCGTCGCGGGCGATCCGGATCGCGCTGTAATCCTGCCAATTGTCGGGATAGCCGACGCGCGGATCGAAGGCTTCCAATTTGGCCAGCGCCTCGGCCTTGGTGGCGTCGTCCATCCAGCTGTTGGCGCGCAGCCGCTCGGCGAAGGCGGCGCGCAGGTTGCGGACCAGTTCTTCCATCTGCGCCTTGCTGGACGCCGGGAAGTGCCGCTGGACGTAAAGCTGGCCGACCGCTTCGCCGAGCGCGCCGTTGACGGTGCCGAGGCCGCGTTTCCACCGCTCGCGCTGCTGCTGCACGCCGGACAGCGTGCGCGAATAGAAATTGAAATTCGCCTCGTCGAAGGCGCGCGGCAGGTAGGGCGCGGTGCTGCGGATGAAATGGAAGGCCATCCAGTCCCGCCACGTCTCAACCGGCGTCTCGCCGAAAATCTGCGCCTGTTTCTGGATCGCGGTGTCATTGGCGACGATCAGGGTCTGCACCGAGTCCAACCTGGTGGTGCGAAGCAAGAGCGGCCAGTTGAACTCGGGGGCGTAAGTGGCGAGCTGCGCCGGCGTCATCGGGTTGATCAACCGCATGACGTTGCGGCTTTCCTCCGGCGTCCAGTGCACCTCGGCAATGCGGCGCTCGAGCGCGATGATCCGGTCGGCGCGCGCTTGCGGATCGGACAGACCCGCCAGCCGGAGCATGGTCGTCACATAGTCGCGATAGGCGGCGCGGTAGCGGTCGAACTGCTCGCCCTGGTCCAGGTAATAATTGCGGTTCGGCATGCCGATCCCGCCCTGGCCGGTGGCGGCGACGTAGCGGGTCGGATCGGCGGGGTTGGGAATGATGCCGACGCCGACCGGGGACGGGTAGCCCGTGGTGCCGAACAAAGTGACCAGATCGTCGCGGGTGCGGGCGGCGGCGATGCGATCGAGATAGGGCCGCAGCACCGCGGCGCCGCGCGCCTCGATCGCGGCCTCGTCCATGTAGCTGGCGTAAAGATCGGCAACCTGGCGCGCGACCGGATCAGTGGCGGCGCGGGCGCCCGCCTCCTGCACGATCGTGCGCAGCTGGCCTTCGAGTTCCTCGCTCAGCACCGCGGCGACGCCGTAGGAGGTGCGGTCGGCCGGGATCGGGTTGGCGGTGAACCAGCCGTTGTTGGCGTAGCGCCAGAAATTTGCCCCCGGCCGGATCGCCGGATCGCGCGCCGAAAGATCGACGCCGAAGCTGCCGAACTTGGGCGCCTGTCCGGCCTGAGTTGCAGCGGCGGGGGAGCGCGGCTGCGCGAGCAGCGGCGCGGCGGACGCGAGCAGAGCGGAAAAGATAAGAATATGAGAGCGTTGCATGACCATCCCCAGCCGAATCAGGTCCGTCAATTTCCCCCGGCGCAAGGCCGTTGGCAAGGGCTTCCCGGTCCCGCCATGTGAAAAGAGGGGCCGGTTGTCCGGCCCCTCCTGAAGCTTTTACCAGATGCTGACGCGCTGGTCGGGCGGCAGAAAGAGGGCGTCGCCCGGCTGCACGTTGAAGGCCCGGTACCAGGCTTCCATGTTGCGCACGACGCCGTTGATGCGGAACTGGTCCGCGCTGTGCGGATCGGTCAGCACCGCCGCCCGTTCCGAATCCTCGCGCGCCTTGCTCCGCCACACCTGCGCCCAGGCGAGGAAGAAGCGCTGGTCGCCGGTCACGCCGTTGATCACCGGCGGCTCGCCATGCTGGGCGACGTGACGGCGATAGGCGGCATAGGCCATTTCCAGGCCGCCCAGATCGCCGATATTCTCGCCCATGGTGAGCTGCGGATTGAGCTTCAGCCCCGGCACCGGCTCATATTCGCCATATTGCGCGCCGAGCCGCGCCGTCCGCTCCGTAAAGCGTTCCGCCGCGGTCGCGGTCCACCAGTCGCGCAGTCGGCCCGAGGGATCGAAGCGGCGGCCCTGATCGTCAAAGCCGTGGCCGATCTCATGACCGATCACTGCGCCGATCGCGCCGTAATTGACCGCCGGGTCGGCATTGGCGTCGAAGAAGGGCGGCTGCAGGATGCCGGCCGGGAAGGTGATCTGGTTCAGGAACGGATTGTAGGACGCATTGATCGTCTGCGCGTTGAAGCCCCACAGCCCGCGATCCACCGGATTGGGGAAGCGCTGCAGCTGCAGATTCCAGCCGAACTCGCCGGCGCGAACGGCGTTGCCGAGCGCGTCATTGGCATCCACCCGATAGTTGGAATAATCGATCCAGCGGGCCGGGTGGCCGATGCGCGGATCGAACGCCTCCAGCTTGGCCAGCGCCTGCGCGCGCGTCTCGGCATCCATCCATTCGAGATTCTGCAGCCGTTCGGCGAAGGCCGCGCGCAGGTTGACGATCAGTTCGTCCATCTTGCGCCGGTTCTCGGCCGGGAAATGACGCTCGGCATAGACCTGGCCGACCGCCTCGCCGAGGCTGCCGTTCAACAGGCTGATGCCGCGCTTCCAGCGATCGCGCTGCGCCTCCTGGCCGCCGAGCGTCCGGCCGTAAAAGGCAAAGCTGGCCTCATCGAACGCACGCGGCAGGAATTGCGCGTAGGAACGGATGAAGTGGAAGGTCATATATTCCTTCCACGTGTCCAGCGGCACGGTATCGACCAGCTGGGTGATGCCGGCAATCGCGTCGGGCGTGGTCGCGATCACTTGCGACGGGCTGCCGAGGCCGCGGCGCTGCAGATAGGCTGCCCAGTCGATCTGCGGGGCCAGCTCCTGCATCTGCGCGACGGTCTTGGGGTTGTAGAGCGCGACGGGATTGCGCATCCGCGCCTGTTCCCAATGCTTCTCCGCGAT
>JBBSLM010000137.1:0-6003 GCA_038255245.1 Sphingomonadales bacterium | reverse complement strand
CGGCGGCTCGGCGGTCTTGGTCGTTCTGGTGAAGCGTGGCCATGCGGGGCCGACATAGGAGGGCGCAGGGCCGAACCCAAGCGGCGCGCCAAGATGAGATCGTTTCGAGACTGAACCCTTTGGAACCACAATCCGCGATCGCGGTTGAATAACCTAAGTTACGAAGGATTTGAGATGACGGGTCCCGCCACGTTTCTGATCGCCATCCTGGGCTGCGGCGAAGGCGAAGCGAATTGCCAGCACGTCGCCATCGCCCCGGCGCGCTACGAGAGCCGCGCCGCCTGCATGGCCGCCACGGAAAATGCGCTGGCGTCGGTCGATGCCGCCTATCCTGTCCTCGTCGCCGATTGCCGCTTGGCCGGTGCACAATCCGCCTCGGTGCGCGCCGACCAAGTGCGGCTGCCCGAGCCACGCGCCTGGTTCGCCCCGGTGGTGACCGCGTCCGCGCGGCGCTAGGTGCTCGCGCCGAATTCCCGGCACAGCCAGCAGTTGAGCGCGAAGCGATAGTCCTCGAACGCGCCGCTCGGGCAGCTGACCGGGCGGACTTCGTGCGATAGCCAGGACGGGAAGACCGCGAGGCTGTTCTGTCGCGGCTCCAGGTTGACATAGTCGCCGGGCAGACCCTCCGACCCGATCCGGTGGAGGCGCAGTTGGCCGCCGGAGAAGGCCTTCGGCTCCCGGTGGAAATAATAGACGACGCTGACGACGCGATCATGCTTGCCGCTACCGTCCCCGCCAAGCGGCGCGCGGCCGGGGCCGGTCGGGATGTCGCGGTGCACGGCGAAATGCGCGCCGTCGCCGTGCGCGGCGAGCTCCAGTTCCAGAAAAGGCGTGAACGGCGTCGCCCCGGCCAACTCGAACAAGGCCGGCAAGGCGTCGTGCAAGCGGCGCTCGAGCAGCCCGCGGACCGGCTCTATCTCGCGCAATGTCTCGGCCTTGCGGCTCGCAGGGTCGAGCTTGCGGCCGGTGATGAGGGCGGGGCGGAAGGCGGGGCGGCTCGCGATCGTCCAGTCGAGCAGCAGTCGCATCTCCGCGATGCCGAGAAAGTCCCTCAGCTGCCCGTGGGGAAGCATGGGCCTGTCCCTCTGGCTCGGCACGGCATGTTCCATGGCAAGCGGACTAGCGCCAGATCCGGCCGCTTGTCACGCCGCGCGCGATCGCGGTGGGAACAGCGGCCGGGACCAGCTGTTTTCGCATCGAACCCAGGATGTTGGAGCCGTCCGATGAGCGAGACCGAGACCCTGCCGATGGTCGATGTGGACGGGCTGCCCGGTCACGAGCGAACCCTCTCGCCCAAGCCCGAATGGGAGCCGCGTTATCCCGGCTCCGGCCGGCTGGACGGCAAGGTGGCCCTGATCACCGGCGCGGACAGCGGCATCGGCCGGGCGGTGGCGGCCCTGTTCGCGCGCGAAGGCGCGGACGTCGCCATTTCCTATCTGTGCGAGCATGACGACGCGCAGAAGACCAAGGAAATCGTCGAGCGCGAGGGCCGCCGCGCGATCCTGCTGCCCGGTGATCTTGGCGACAAGGCGGTCGCGGACAAGGCGGTGGCCGAGACGGTCAGCAAGCTCGGGCAACTGGACGTGCTGGTCAACAATGCCGGCGAGCAGCATTGGGCCAAGGACATACGCGACATCAGCGAAGAGCAATTGAAGCGCACCTTCCAGACCAACATCTATGCGATGTTTTTCCTGGTCCAGGCGGCGCGGCCGCATTTGAAAAAGGGCAGCGCGATCGTCAATTGCACCTCGATCACCATGTACCAAGGCGCGGGCATCCTGCTCGATTATGCCTCCACCAAGGGCGCGATCACCGCCTTCACCCGCTCGCTGTCCGAAAATTTGATCGGCGATGGCATCCGCGTCAACGCGGTCGCGCCGGGGCCGATCTGGACGCCGCTCAACCCGTCCGGCGGCTCCCCGCCCGAGAAGATCGCGACGTTCGGCGAGGATACGCCCATGGGCCGGCCCGGCCAGCCGAACGAAGTCGCGCCCGCGTTTCTGTTTCTCGCCTGCGAGGATTCCAGCTACATGTCCGGCCAGGTGCTTCATCCGAACGGAGGCACCGTCGTCAACGGGTAGGGGCAGGGCATGAGTGCGCGCTACGGCAGCTTTCGCGAATTCTGGCCTTTCTACCTGCGCGAACATAGCCGCCCGGCGACGCGGGCAATCCATTATGCCGGCACCACGCTCGTCGTGGTCCTGGCCGCTGCGGGGCTGCTGACGCAGATCTGGTGGCTGCTCGCGCTGATGCCGGTGGCCGGTTACGGCTTTGCCTGGAGCGCGCACATGCTGACGGAGCGCAACCGTCCGGCGACCTTCAAATACCCCCTCTGGTCGCTCGGTGCCGATTTTTGCATGTGGTGGCTGTGGCTGACCGGCCGCCTCGGCCCGCATCTCGACGCGGCGGGCGTGGAGCGGGTGCGCGCCTGATGAGCATCACCACTGCCGACAGCGACCCGCTGGCCGGGTTGCTCGCCAAGCTGCGACTGCGCGATCAGGTCTCCGAACATGAGGCGAATGTGCTGCGCGGCGCGCTCGACCGGATTGTCGAGCATCCCGCCGGCGCGGTGATGGTCGAGGAAGGCACCCTGCTGACCGAATCCACTTTGCTGATCGACGGCTTCGTCGGCCGCTACAAGGATTCGGCCTCGGGCGAACGGCAGGTCACCGAAGTGCATTTGGCCGGCGATTTCATCGATCTGCACGGTTTCCTGCTGAAGCGGCTCGAACATAGTATCGGCGCGCTGACGCCGGTGCGCGCCGGGCAATTCCCGCACGACGGGATTCGGGAGATTACGGAGCAAGAGCCGCATCTCGGCCGGCTGCTGTGGCTGATGACCCTGATCGACGCCGCGATCCAGCGCGAGCGCATTCTGACGCTGGGGCGGCGCAGCGCCGTGGCGCGCGTCGCCCATCTGATCTGCGAGTTGCTGGCGCGGCTGGAGGCGATCGGCCTGTCCGACGGGCGCGGCTTCCGCTTTCCGGTCGTTCAAGCCGATTTGGCCGATGCGACCGGCCTGACGCCGGTGCACGTCAACCGGATGCTGCGCGACCTGCGGGAGCGCAGGCTGATGACCTTTCGCAGCGGCAAGGTCGAAATCCTCGACCGCCCGGGCCTGGAAGCCCTCGCCGAATTCGATCGCTCCTATCTGGCGATCACCTTCATGCCGCGTTGATCTGTCCGGTAGCGGACACCTGTCCGCTGGCGGACGCCGGCGAAACGACCGGCGCGCCAAATATTGGCGGAATTTCCGAACGTTTCGCGGCCGTTAAACTGGCGTTCAGCAAGCTATTTTCAATTTTTGGCAGTTTTCCGCCGGTTTCGTGGTTTGGCACGGGGTCTGCAATTCCTTTGGCATGGCTTCGGATGGTCCGAAAGCCGGAATGAAAAGGAATTTCCACATGTCTGCCGCCACCTCCTTCACCCAGAAGATCCTCGCTTCGGTCACCGCGCTTGCCGCCAGCTTCGTGCTGATCACCGCCGCCGCCGGCCCGATCGTTTCGATCGCCTGAACCAACATTCCATAACCTGGAGATATAGCATGAGGCTCAATCTGAACTCCGCCGACAAGCTGATCGCTTCTATGAGCGCGCTGTTCGCCAGCTGGCTGCTCGTCACCGCCGCCGCCGGCCCGGTCTTCGTCGCTTGATCGCCGCCCACGCCACCTCATTGAGGAGCCAAGGCCCTATGGAAACACCTTATACCCGTGACCGTGCGAACGGAAAGATCCTCGGCGTGTGCGCAGGCCTCGCCCGGGCGATCGATTATGATCCGGCCTATATCCGCCTGATCGCCTTGCTTGCGCTCGTCCTGCTGGGACCGTTCACGATCCTGGCCTACATCCTGACCGGCTGGCTGGCCGGCTAGAGGTTTCCACCTCTTGAACCAGCTTCAGCTGGGGGCCGGACAGCCGGCGGGTCCAATCGGACCCGCCGGCTGAACTGATTCTGGGGCCGGGCCCCGACACCAAGCCCTAGCATCGCAATGATTTCATCCGCTAAGCCCGTGTCATGGCGCAGGGGCATCATCACGAGGCAAAGGGCCACGCGCATCACGGCCATGCCCACCATGGCCACGGCCATCATGGCCACAGCCACGCCCCCGCCGATTTCGGCCGCGCCTTCGCGATCGGCATTACGCTCAACCTCGCCTTCGTCATCGTCGAGGCCGCCTATGGCTTCTGGGCCAATTCGATGGCCTTGCTGGCGGACGCCGGGCACAATCTGTCCGACGTTCTGGGGCTGGTGATTGCGTGGGGCGCCGCGGCTTTGGCCAAGCGCGCGCCCAGCCGCCGCTTCAGCTACGGCCTGCGCGGCGCGACCATTTTGGCGGCTTTGGGCAACGCCATCATCCTGCTGATCGCGGTCGCCTTCATCGTCTATCACGCGGTGATGCGCCTCATCATTCCGGATGTGGTGCAGGGCCAGACGGTGATCATCGTCGCCCTGATCGGCATCGTCATCAACGGCGTCACCGCCTGGATGTTCGCGCGCGGGCGCAAGGGCGACATCAATATTCGCGGCGCCTATCTGCACATGGTCGCCGACGCTCTGGTTTCCGCAGGCGTCGTGGTCGCGGGCATTTTGATCCTGACCACCGGCTGGCTGTGGGTCGATTCGATCACCAGCCTGATCGTCGCCGGGCTCATTTTCATCGCCACCGCTGATCTGGCGCGCGAATCGCTGACGATGGCGCTCGGCGGCGTGCCGCGCAGCATCGATCCCGACGCGGTGGAGGCTGAGCTTGCCGCCTTGCCCGGCGTCGCGCGCGTGCACGATCTGCACATCTGGCCGATGAGCACGACCGAGACCGTGCTGACCGCGCATCTGGTCATTCCGGCGGGGCCGCCGGGCGATGCCTTTCTCACGAGCGCGCGCAAGACCTTGCACGACCGCTTCGGCATCGGCCACGTGACGCTGCAGGTCGAGACCGGGCAGGGCGAGGATTGCGACGGCTGCGGATGAGCGGGCTGGATCGTTTTATCGAAGCGCAGGCGGGGATGTATGAGACCGCGCTGGCCGAACTGAACGCCGGGGAGAAACGCAGCCACTGGATGTGGTTCATCTTCCCGCAAATCGCCGGGCTGGGGCAAAGCGCGATGGCGCGGCGCTATGCGATCGGCTCGCTCAGTGAAGCAAGGGACTATTTCGGCCACACGGTGCTGGGGCCGCGCCTGCGCGCATGCACCGAAGCCATGCTCAGCCATCCGGATCGCCCGGCCGAGGCGATTCTCGGCGGCGTCGACGCGCTCAAGTTTCGCTCGTCGATGACCTTGTTCGACGCGGTTGAGCCGGGCGGGTTGTTCCGCCGCGCGCTCGATGCCTTCTACGGAGGCGTGCGTGACGAACGAACCTTGGCGCTGCTTGGCCGCTAATCGTCATCCCAGCGAAAGCTGGGATCTCACTCCTCCTTGGTCCGCCTTCGCAAGGCAGGGACATTCCAGCTTTCGCTGGAATGACGGGGGAGGTCAGACCAGGCTCTTGCTGGCCTGTTCGAACACATCCTTCGACACGCCGGGCTCGGCGACGATCCGCTCCAGCTCGGCCCGCATCAGCGCCTGCCGCTCCGGCCCGAAGCGGCGCCAGCGGCCGAGCGGGGGGACGAGCTTGGCGGCGGTCTGCGGGTTCAATTTGTCCGCCGCCAGAATCATGCCGGCGAGGAAGCGATAGCCGCGCCCCGAGGCGTGGTGGAAGCCGCGCTGGTTGGCCGCGAAGGCGCCGACCAGGGAGCGCAGCCGGTTGGGATTGGTCATGGTGAAATCGGGGTGCGCGGCCAGCCGCTCGACCTCGTCCACCACATCGCCGCGCATCGATAGCGCCTGCGCGGTGAACCATTTGTCGAGCACCAGGGCATTGTCGCGATAGCGCTCGTAGAAGGCGCCGAGCGCCTCCGCCCGCTCGCTCGCGGCCTGCGAATTGACCAAAGTGCCGAGCGCGCCCTGCCGGTCGGTCATATTGTCGGCGTCGCGATATTGGCGCAGCGCCATTTGCGCCGCATCCG
>JBBSLM010000136.1:0-6005 GCA_038255245.1 Sphingomonadales bacterium | reverse complement strand
GGTCGGCCAAGTGGGCGTAGAAGCGCGCCTCGACGATCAATATGTGCGCCATCAGCCTTGCTCCCCCGCAACCGGCCGTTCAGCGACGATCGACAGACCATAGCCGGCCAGCGCCACCGGACTGTGATGGGTGTTGGTCAGCAGGATCATTTCGTGCACCCCCAGCGCCGCGAGTATTTGCGCGCCGACGCCATAATCGCGCAGCGCCTCCATATCCTGCGACGGCGCCGCCCCGGCGCGCACCTGCAGCGCGCGGGCGAGGCTGCCGGGGGCCATCTTGTTGATCACGACCACCACGCCCGAACCTTCCGCGGCAATCGCCTCCATCGATCCGGCGAGCAGGCCTGAGCGCGTCGATTGCTCGCCGAATGCGTCGGACAGCAGGGACAAAGCATGCATCCGCACCAAAGTCGGCCGCTCGGGATCGATCGCGCCCTTCACCAAAGCGAGATGTTCGGTGCCGCCGGCCTTGTTGGTGAAGGTGCGGACCGACCAGCCGCCGCCCCAGCGGCTTTCGAACCGTGCGTCGGCCGTCTCGACCACCAGTCGGTCCTCGCGCAGGCGATAGGCGATCAGGTCGCGGATCGTGCCGATCTTCAGCCCGTGCAAATGGGCGAAGGGGATGAGATCGTCGAGCCGGGCCATGGTCCCGTCCTCGCGCAATATCTCGCAGATCACGCCGGACGGATTGAGCCCCGCCAGCCGCGACACGTCGACCGCCGCCTCCGTGTGCCCGGCGCGGACCAGCACGCCGCCCTCGCGCGCCGCAAGGGGGAAGACGTGGCCGGGTGTGACGATCTCGTCCGGCCCGTTCGCGGCGTCGATCGCGACCGAGATGGTGCGCGCGCGATCGGCGGCGGAAATGCCGGTGGTGACGCCCTCGCGCGCCTCGATCGAGACGGTGAAAGCAGTTTCGTGCCGCGTGCCGTTGCTGCGGCTCATCGGCTGCAAATTCAGTTGCGCCACGCGCTCCGGCGCCAGCGCCAGACAGATCAGCCCGCGCCCGTGCCGCGCCATGAAATTGATCGCGTCCGGCGTCGCCATCTGCCCCGGAATGATCAGATCGCCCTCATTCTCCCGGTCCTCGTCGTCGACCAATATGTACATGCGCCCATTGCGCGCCTCGTCGATAATCTGCTCGGCCGTCGCCATGACGCCGCGCGCGCCCCCTTGCCCAAGAAAGCGCTCCAGCTTCAGCAAAGTGTCGGCGGTCGGGTTCCAGTCGCCTTCGCCCAGCCGGCGCAGCGAATTGGGGTGAAGCCCGGCGGCGCGGGCGAGACCGGAGCGGCTCATCTCACCGGAGGAGACGAGACCTTCGAGGCGATCGATCAATATTGTACTCATGATCGCCGATTATCACATCACAATGTGATGTAAAGCCGGCCGATCACATCAGGGTGCGATGATGATCTGTCGTGGCCCTTCGCGGTCACGCAGCGCAATTTGGAAGCGCCCATCGCCCCAGCCGAGCTTGGCAGCGCTCAGCTGCGGCTGGCGAGCATCCGCTCCAGATAGCGAGCGATCAGATCGATCTCGATATTCACCTCGCGCCCGGACTTGAGTCCACCGAGCGTGGTGTGCTGGGCGGTGTGCGGGATCAGATTGATGCCGAAGCGCACGCCCTCGGCCAGCGGCTCGACCTCGTTCACGGTCAGCGACACGCCGTCCACGCAGACCGAGCCCTTGCGTGCGATGTAAAGCGCGATTTCCGGCCCGGCGGCGATGGTGATGGCGGTCGAGTCGCCGACCGCTTCGACCGACGTGACCGCGCCGATGCCGTCGACATGGCCGGTGACGATATGGCCGCCCAGCTCGTCGCCGACCTTCAGCGCGCGTTCCAGATTCAGCCGCGCGCCTTGCGCCCACAGCCCCGGCGCGGTGCGAGCGCGGGTCTCGGTCGAGACGTCGACCGCGAACCAGTCCGCGCCCTTGTCCACCACCGTCAGGCAGACGCCCGAACAGGTGATCGACGCGCCGAGCGCCACGCCGTCCATGTCATAGCCGCACTGGATCGTCAGGCGCAGGTCGCCGCGCTCCTCGGCGGCGGCGACAACTCCGACATCGGTGATGATTCCGGTGAACATCTAGCCCTCGCTCGAACGCACGCGCTCGTAGACTTCGAGCCGGTCCATGCCAAGCGGGCGGGAATCGGCGAAGCGCCAGCGGCCGTGCGCGGCGGCGAGATCGGAAAGGCCGATATAGCCGACCGACGAGCGCCCCTCCCCGATCAGGATCGGCGCGCGGTAGATGAGCAGCCGATCGACCAGATCGGCGGTGAGGAAAGCCGAAGCGGCGCCGGAGCCGCCTTCGACCAGCAGATCGTTGACGTCATGAAGGCCGCATATCTGCTCGGGCGCCGAGAGCGTTGCCCATCCCTCGACCGGCGCACCGCGCGTCAGGATCGCCCGGCGGGGGCTCAGATGCTCCAGACCCGGCAGCCGGACGTCGAGCTGCGGTTTGTCCGCTTCATAAGTGCCCCGGCCGACCAGGATCATGTCCGCCTGCGCGCGCAATTGGTGGACGTGCGCGCGCGATTCGACGCCGGTGATCCACTTGCTCTCGCCCGAGGGCAAAGCGATCTTGCCGTCGATCGACAAGGCCAGCTTCAAGGTGACGAACGGCCGCCCGCGCCGGATGCGGCTGAAGAAGCCCTCCATCGACCGCGCCGCCGCCTCCGCGCCTTCGCCGACCTCGACGGCAACGCCCGCCGCTCGCAGACGTGCGAAGCCGCGGCCCGAGACGCGGGGATCGGGGTCCTCCAGCGCCGCGACCACGCGCGCCGGTCCGGCCGCGATCAGCAGATCGGCGCAGGCGGGTCCGCGCGCGCTCCGATGGGCGCAGGGCTCAAGGCTGACATAGACATCTGCCCCGCGCGCCGCGTCACCCGCCTGCGCCAACGCCACCGCTTCGGCATGGGGCCGTCCGCCGGGCTGGGTCGCGCCGCGCCCGACCACGCGCCCATCCGCGACGATCACGCAGCCGACATTGGGATTTGGCGCGGTCGTCCCCCGCGCCGCTTCGCCGAGCGCGATCGCCTCGGCCAGCCACTGCGCATCTGCGGTCAGATGCCGAGCCGGTTGTTGAATTCCTGGACCTTCTGGAAGGCGCGGCGACGCTCTTCCGCGGCGGCATCGCGGCGGGCCTGGTCCGCGCGAATGGTCTCGCGCGTCTCTTCCAGGCTGCGATTCGCGTCCCAGCTGTTGACGTAAGTGATCGTCGCCGGGGCATCATGGGCGTTCTTGGTGTCGGCGATGAAGACGATGATGATCCCGGCCGGGATCGCGATGGCGGCGAGCGCGGCGATCCATTGGTGCGGCCGCCGTTCCGACGCGAACGCCTTGATGTCCGCCCACAAGGCGCGGGGAGACGGGAGGCGGGGAAGACTCATCATGTTGCGAGCCAAGATAGTGCGGCCTCCGCTGCCTCGCTACCCCGATCTTGGTCGCCGGTCGTCAGACCAGGATCGAACCGGGAGGCGCCGGATTTTCGCCAGCGGAGGAGGCGAACCTCCCCCGCTGACGCTCCGGCTCGGGGGCCCGCTGTCCTTACTGCCCGTCGAGCCGGAAATGGATGGTGATCACCTTGCTGTCCTGCACCGGCCGGCCATCGAGCGTGGCCGGGCGGAAGCGCCAGCGATTGCGCGCCTGATTGTCGGTCGCGCGCCAGAAGGCGTCGTTGGTCGCAGCGAGGCGCTGCGTCGCGGTCACCCGTCCGTCCGGGCCGATGGTGACGCGGATGCGAACCTGGCCCTCGCGCTCCGCCCGCTCTTCGGACGGAGGGTAAGGCGGCTGCTGGCCACCAAAGCGGGTGTCGAAGAGGGAAGCGACACGGACCGGATCCGGTTGCCGCGGACGGGGCGGGACCTCGACCACTTCGCGGGTGGCGGAAGGCGCGGTGCCAGTGCCGATCACCGGCCCCGGAATGGAGTCGGCTCGATCGGCGACGACGATCGGACCGGTGGGATCGGTCGGCACGATCTGCGGCGGAGCGGTGATCACGCTTCGCGGCGGCGGCGTTCTGAGCTGCTGCTCCGTTGTGGGCGGCGGATCGTTGGGAATGGGCAGTGGATCCGGCGGGACGGTGAAGGTCTTGGTGTCGACCTCACGTTCCATGATGAAGCCCGGCCCCTTCAGCAGGACCACCGCAGCAATCACCGCGCCATGCAGCAGCAGCACCGTGCCGAAGCCAAGTGGACTATTCCTTTTTTGTTCGAGAAAGCCGTTTGCGGTCATCTCCCCGATCCTTTCGCGCCGTCACATCTCCATGCGCCGTCAGTTCGACGCAGGGGTGATGATACACTATCACGTAATGATATGCCATCACATTTATTGCGGCCAGTTTAGGAGAGGATCAGGGCCTCAGCGCAGGGCGGCGCGGAGACGGGAGGCGGCTTCGTCGCGGCCGATCAGCGGCAGCATCGCCGCCATTTCCGGTCCCGAGTCGCGGCCGGTTAGCGCCCGTCGCAGCGGCAGGAAGAGCGCCTTGCCCGCGCGGCCGGTCGAGGCTTTCAGCCCGGCGACGAGATCGGCCCAGGGGGTTCCGCTCCAGTCGAGCCCTTCCATCGCCTCCGCCGCCGCCGCGATCAGATCGCGATCCTCCGGCGCGGCCGGCGCCTCGACATGACCGTGGAGGATCGCCCACCAGTCCGCCGCCTCGGCGACGCTCTTCAGATTGGGCCGGATCGCCTGCCAGTCGGCATCGCTCATCCCCTCGGGCAGCCGCGCCGCGACCGAACCGTACGGCAATTGGTGGACGATGCGGGCGTTCAGCCCCTTCAATTCCTCGACGTCGAAGCGCGCCGGCGCACGGCCGAAGGTCGCAAAGTCGAAGCCCGCGACCAGCGGTTCCGGCGAATCAACCGGCTCCACGGCCAGACTCGTGCCGATCCGCGCCAGCTTGGCGAGCAAGGCCAGCGGCTCGATCCCTTCCGCGCGCAACGCGTCGAGATCGAGCGAGCCCATCCGCTTCGACAATTTGCCTTCGGCCCCCACCAGCAAGGCCTCATGCGCGAAAGCCGGAGACGCGGCCCCCAATGCCGCGAACATCTGCACCTGCACCGCCGTATTGGCGACATGGTCCTCGCCGCGCACGACGTGCGTCACGCCCATGTCCACATCGTCCACCACGCTCGGCAGCATATAGAGCCAGCTGCCATCCTCGCGCCGGATGACGGGATCGGAAAGCAAGGCCGGATCGAATCTCTGTGGCCCGCGCACCAGATCGTCCCAGGTGATGGGCGCGCCATGATCGAGCTTGAAGCGCCAATGGGGCGATCGTCCCTCGGCCTCCAAGCTCTCGCGATCGGCATCGCTCAGCGCCAGCGCGGCGCGATCATAGACCGGCGGCAGGCCGCGCCCGAGCGCCACCTTGCGTTTCAGCTCCAGTTCCTGGGCCGTCTCGTAAGCCGGATAGACCCTTCCGGCCGCGTGCAATCGCTCCAGTGCCGCCTCGTACAAAGCAAAGCGGGCCGACTGGCGCACCTCGCTGTCCGGACTGAGCCCGAGCCAGGCAAGGTCAGCGCGGATCGCCTCGACAAATCCTTCTTCCGACCGCGCGCGGTCGGTATCGTCGATGCGCAGCATGAACCGCCCGCCATTTTTCCGCGCGAACAGCCAATTATGAATGGCGGCGCGGATGTTGCCGACGTGGAGCCGGCCGGTGGGGGACGGGGCGAAGCGGGTGATGACGGACATGGCCGCGCTCTAGATCGGTTTGCACCGGCCGGGAACCGCTCTAAGGGGTCAGCGCATGAAGCTGCTCTCCGGCAATTCCAACCTGCCTTTGGTGCAGGCCATTTCGCGCTATCTCGAAATTCCGATCACCGAGGCGAGCGTGCGCCGCTTCGCCGACGAGGAGATTTTCGTCGAGATCATGGAAAATGTGCGCGGCGAGGACGTGTTCGTCGTCCAGTCGACCGCCTATCCCGCCAACGATCATCTGATGGAATTGCTGATCTGCATCGACGCGCTGCACCGCGCCTCGGCCAAACGGATCACCGCCGTCAT
>JBBSLM010000135.1:0-6029 GCA_038255245.1 Sphingomonadales bacterium | reverse complement strand
GAAACTGTCCAGCCTGCCTGTCGCTCTCGACATCTCTTATTCCGCTGCTTCCGCCTTCGCTGGCTCTCTATAAACCAAGATCGGCTTCCTTGCGGCCAGCGTCTCGTCGAGGCGGCGGCGGGGGGCGTGGATCGGGGCGGCTTTCAGGCTCTGGTCGCCGGCCTTTGCCCGCTCGGCGACGCTGCGCAGCGCGCCGATGAACTGGTCGAGCGCGGCCTTGGACTCTGTCTCGGTCGGCTCGATCAGCATCGCGCCGTGGACGACCAAGGGGAAATACATGGTCATCGGGTGGAAGCCCTCGTCGATCAGGGCCTTGGCGAGATCGAGCGTGGTGAGGCCAGCGCCGAAGCCTTTGTCGCTGAACAGGGCTTCGTGCATGCACGGGCCACTGCCCCCGAACGGTGCGTCGAGCACGTCGTCGAGGCTGCGCAGCACGTAATTGGCGTTCAACACCGCATCCTCGGCGACCTGGCGCAGGCCGTCGGCGCCGTGGCTGAGGATGTAGCTTAAGGCGCGGGTGAACATGCCCATCTGGCCGTGGAAGGCGACCATGCGGCCGAAGCTGCGGGCGTGATGATCCTCGGCATTCTCTTCCTCGACGAGGCGGTAGGCACCCTCGCCCGTCTTCTCGACGAACGGCAGGGGCGCGAAGGGCGTCAGCGCTTCGGAGAAGACCACCGGCCCGGAGCCCGGCCCGCCGCCACCGTGGGGGGTGGAGAAGGTCTTGTGCAGATTGATGTGCATCGCGTCGATGCCGAGGTCGCCTGGGCGGACGCGGCCGACGATCGCGTTGAAATTGGCGCCGTCGCAATAGACGAAGCCCCCCGCGGCGTGCACCGCCTCGCTGATCGCGATCATGTCGGGCTCGAACAGGCCGCAGGTATTGGGGTTTGTGATCATCACCCCGGCGACGTCCGGCCCGAGCCGCGCCTTCAACGCCTCCAGATCGACGCGCCCCCCCGCCGTCGCGGGAATGTCCTCGACCCGGTAGCCGGCGAAGGCAGCGGTCGCCGGATTGGTGCCGTGGGCGCTTTCGGGGACCAGCACCACCTCGCGCTTGTCGCCGCGCGCTTCCAGCGCCGAGCGGATCGCGAGCAGGCCGCACAATTCGCCATGCGCGCCCGCCTTCGGGCTCATCGCGACGCTGTGCATGCCGGTCAGCTTGACCAGCCATTCGCCGAGTTTGTGGATAAGCTCGAACGCGCCTTGCACCGTATCGGCCGGCTGCAGCGGGTGAATGTCGGCAAAGCCCGGCATCCGCGCGACCTTCTCGTTCAGCCGCGGATTGTGTTTCATCGTGCACGAGCCGAGCGGGAACAGGCCCAGGTCGATGGCGTAATTCTGCCGGCTGAGGCGAGTGTAATGGCGGACCATTTCGGGTTCGGACAGACTGGGAAGGCCGATCTCGCGAGTGCGCTCGAGGCCCCCCAACCTTCTAACCCTCTCCCCTTGAGGGGAGAGGGTGGTGCCGAAGGCACCGGGAGAGGGGGAGTTCGAGACGACAGCCCCCTCTCCCGGCTCGCTCCGCTCGCCACCCTCTCCCCTGAAGGGGAGAGGGAAAGAATCGAAATCCACGCCCGTCGCGTCGATATCGCCAATCTCGAAGATCAAAGCCTCTTCGAGCATCAAGGCACGATTGCCGGTGAAGGTGGCCGTGGCGCCCTCGCCGCTATCAGGGGAGGTCGGCTTCCAGCCGCTCTGGTTGATCGTCATGCCAGCACCTCCTGAAGCGCGGAGGCAAAGGTTTCGACATCCTCCTGCGTCGCCGTCTCCGTAACCGCGACGATCAGGCCATTCTCCAGCGCGTCGGCACCCGGATAGAGCCGCCCGAGCGAGACGCCGCCCAGGATGCTCCTGTCGGCCAGCGCGCGCACGACCGGGCGGGCTTCCTTCGGCAGCTTCAGGGTGAATTCGTTGAAGAAGGTGGGGGTGACCAGTTCCACGCCCGGCACGGCGCTCAACCGATCCGCGGCGTCGCAGGCGGCGGCATGGTTGATCGCGGCGAGTTGCCGCAGTCCCTTCTCGCCCAGCAACGTCATATGCGCGGTCCAGGCCAGCGCGCAGAGCACGGAGCTGGTGCAGATGTTCGACGTCGCCTTCTCGCGGCGGATGTGCTGCTCGCGCGTCGAGAGCGTCAGCACGAAGCCGCGCTTGCCCTCGGCATCGACCGTTTCACCGGTCAGGCGGCCGGGCATCTGGCGCACCAGTTTCTCGGAACAGGCGAACAGGCCCACATAGGGCCCGCCGAACTGCAAGCCGACGCCGATCGACTGGCCCTCGCCGACGACAATGTCCGCGCCCATCTCGCCCGGCGAGCGGATCGCCCCCAGCGCCACCGGCTCCGTCACCACCGCGATCAGCAGCGCCTTCCTGGCGTGACAGGCCTCGGCCAGCGCCGACAAATCGCCAATGCGGCCGAGAATGTCGGGATATTGGACGACCACGCAGGATGTGTCGTCGTCGATCAGGTCGACCAGCGCGTCCGTGTCCGGATCGGCGGTCAGGTCCGGCAGGCGCGTGTCGAGCACGTCGCCGGTGAACTTCGCCATCGTCTGCGCCACCGAGACGTAATGCGGGTGCAGGCCGCCCGACAGGACCGCCTTGCCGCGCCGCGTCACCCGCCGCGCCATCACGATCGCCTCCCAGCAGGCGGTCGAGCCGTCATACATGCTGCCATTGGCGACGTCGCAGCCCAGCAGCCGCGCGACCTGCGTCTGGAATTCGAACATCACCTGCAGCGTGCCCTGCGCGATTTCCGGCTGATAGGGCGTGTAGCTGGTCAGGAACTCGCCGCGCTGGATGATGTGATCGACGCTCGCCGGCACATGGTGGCGATAGGCCCCCGCGCCGATGAAGAAAGGCACGTCGCCCGCCGCCATATTCTTGCGCGCCATCGCCCCGAGCTGACGCTCGACGGAAAGTTCGGAGGCATGATCGGGCAGGTCGGCAATCGTGCCGCCGAGACGCGCCGCATCTGGCACATCGACGAACAGATCGTCGATCGATCCGGCGCCGATGACACCGAGCATTTGCCGCCGATCGGCGTCGGAAAGGGGAAGATAACGCATTTATTCTCCTTGGGCGGCTTGCGGCCGGCCTTCACGAATGACCCGCAGCAACCTGACGTCGCGAAGGGATCGGCTTCGCTCGACGATGATAATGTTGACGTTTCCGGCGCTTCGAACGGACGGTCGCAATCTCTGCTCCTCGAACCGGCCTTCAACAATGATCTGTGCGGGTGCCCAGTCCCTCAAAATCAAAGAGGCTGAAGACCCGTTCTCAATCGGCAGCCAATATGCACCGGAAGGAGACGAGAGATTGCAACCGGCAAGGTCACAGCTCAACCAGCCGTGAACTTGCAATCTGCGACCATCGAAGCGCGAAGGGTCGGAGGCGACGGTTTCGACCGAGGCGGACACTGGAATGGCCACGACCACCGGCTGTGCGGTCCAAGCGAGGAATATGGCCGCGATCACGTCGGCTTGCTCATTCTGAAACGCAGGCGGATGTAATCGGCATGCCAATTGCCGTCCGCGTCGCGCAGCCGGTCCGCGAGCCGCGCCTCGACCGCCTCGGCAAGGTCGTCGCGCTCCTCCGCGGGGACGCCGCAGACGTCGAGCCAGCCCGAGCGGAAGGTCTTCACCCAGCCGGCGATGCCGGTCGGCAGCGGCGTCGGGCGGTCGATCAGCCAGGCGTGGATCGGTTCGAAGCCGGCGGCGTGATAGATGGCGCCAAATTCCTCTGGCGAGGCATACCATTGCGGATCGACGACCGGCACGTCGTAGCCGCGCGCGATCAGTTCGTCGCGCAGGCCACCGCGCAGGATCTCGAGATTGCCCTCCCCGCCCATCTCGCCGGCGAAGCGCCCGCCGGGGCGGAGCAAGGCGAACACGCCCGCCGCCACCGACGCGGGATCAAGCATCCAGTGCAGGGCCGCGTTCGAGAAAGCCGCGTCGAACTGGCCGAAACGGACCAGCTGCGCCCTCAGGTCGAACGCCTGGGCATCGGCGACGAAGGCGTCGACGCCCTTGGCGCGCGCCGCCTCAACCATCTCCGGCGAGGCGTCCAGGCCGATGGCGCGCGCGCCCGCCAGCCCGATCTGCTTGGTGAGCGTGCCGTCGCCGCAGCCAATGTCGAGGATCATCTCGTCCGGCTGCGGATCGAGCAGAGTCAGCGCCGCCGCGCCGAGCGCCGGGACGAACGCGCCGTGGCGGGCATATTCGGCCGGGGACCAGCGGGAGGCGGAATTGACCATCAGTCGCTCGGTCATTGCGCGTCGCAGAACGCCTTGTAGGCCGCTTCGTCCATCAAATCATCCAGTTGCGACGAATCGCTCAGCTTCAGCTTGAAGAACCAGCCCTCTCCCTCCGGATCGCTGTTCACCAGTTCCGGCGTGTCGGCCAGGGCCGCATTGCCTTCGATCACTTCGCCCGAAACCGGCGCATAGACGTCGCTCGCCGCCTTTACCGATTCGACTACGGCCGCGTCGCCGCCTTGCTCGACCTGCTTCCCGGCCTCCGGCACTTCGACGAAGACGATGTCGCCCAATTGCCCCTGCGCGAAATCGGTGATGCCGACGGTGGCGGTGTCGCCTTCGACCCGCACCCACTCATGTTCTTTCGAATAATAGACGCTCATGCCGCAGCTCCTTTGCGAATGTAGCGGTGAGGCACGAACGGCATCGCCGTCACCTCGCCCTTGAAGATCTTGCCGCGCTGCTCGATCGTCACCGTCGCGCCGGGAACGGCCGATGCCGCCGGCACATAGGCCATCGCGATCGGCCGTTCGAGCGTCGGCGAGAAGCCGCCGCTGGTCACCTTGCCGACCTCATTGCCTTCATCGTCCAGCACCAGAGCGCCCTCGCGCACCGGCTGGCGCCCGTTGATGAACAGCCCGGCGCGCTTGCGGATGACGCCCTGCTCCAGCTCGCTGGCGATCCGCGCCGCCCCCGGGAAGCCGCCTTCATGCCGCCGCCGCTTGGAGATGGCGAAGGTCAGGTCCGCCTCGACCGGCGTCGTGCCCGTATCCAGATCGTGGCCGTAGAGCGGCAGCCCCGCCTCCAGCCGCAGCGAATCGCGCGCGCCAAGGCCGATCGGCTTCACTTCCGGCTCGCCCGCCAGCAATTCCGCCACCGCGGCGACGCGCGCCGATGGCACCGAAATCTCGAATCCGTCTTCGCCCGTATAGCCCGAGCGGCTGATCCACGCGCCGGTGCCGCCCAGGTCGAACGCGCCACCGGTCATGAAGGTGAGATGCGCCACATCCGGCGCATGGCGCGCCAGCGCGTCCACCGCCCTGGGCCCCTGCAGCGCCAGCAGGGCCTGCTCCTTCATATGATCCAGGATCACGCCCTCGGGCAGGTTGACCCGCAGGTGGGCGATATCGCCCTGCTTGGTCGCGCCGTTGACGACCATGTAGAAATGCTCGCCACGCCGCGTGACCATCAAATCGTCGATGATCCCGGCGTCCGCGCCCAGCAACAAAGAGTAACGCAACCGACCGTCGCGCAGGATCTTGAGATCGGCGGGCAGCAAAGCCTCCAGCCCGCGCTCGGCATCGCGGCCGGTGATGATCAGCTGGCCCATGTGGCTGACGTCGAACAGGCCGGCGCTTTCCCGCGTCCAGCGATGTTCGGCGATGATGCCTTCATATTGGATCGGCATGTCGTAGCCGGCGAACGGCACCATCCGCGCGCCGCGGGCGCGGTGCCAGCCATCGAGCGGGAGCTTGTTCGGCGCGTCGGTCATGTCCAGTCCTTCAAAGGCGTCGGCACCGGGCCGCCCTAAGGCAGCCACGCGCGTTCCAACACCCCCTCTGTCACTGAACCTGAGAGCTTCCCCACCTGCGCCAAGGCTACGGCGGGTTACCCCTTCGGTGTCCCGCCGAAGCCTTGGCGAGAGCTTTCCAGAGTGTCCACAAACGGCCCGCGCGGTCCTTTTGCCTGAGAGATTCCGGGGCGGTTGCTCCTTCGGCGTCCGCCATAGCCGCTAGGCGACGGTGGACCTCTCCCGCGCGTCCGCCGACCGCCT
>JBBSLM010000134.1:0-6030 GCA_038255245.1 Sphingomonadales bacterium | reverse complement strand
GCGAAGTGCGAGGTCACCGTCTTGATCGGCACGGTGGCGATCAGGCTGCGGTAGAGATTGTCATACTCCGCCATGCTGCCGACCGCGGCGCGCAGCAGATAATCGACGTCGCCGGCCATGCGGAACACGTCCATCACTTGCGGCAGGGCGCACACCGCCGCCTCGAACTGCGCCATCCACTCGGCGCTGTGATCGGCCGACTGGATCTGGACGAAGACGGTGAGGCCCGCGCCGACCGCTTCCGGATCGACCAGGGCGACGCGGCGCCGGATGATTCCCGCCGCCTCCATTTTCTGGATCCGCCGCCAGCACGGCGTCTGCGACAGGTTCACCCGGCTGGCGATCTCGGCCACGGGCAGCGACGCATCCTCCTGCAGGATGGCCAGGATTTTGCGGTCGGTGCGATCCATATTCTCTCCCGTGCGCTGCGGCGCACAAACTTGACTTGGGCGCCCCTCGCCTCTAGGGGGGCCGCTCGTTTTCCCGTCAGAACAATCGAAACGCAAGAAGGCAGGTCGTCCGCGCCATGAAGATCCGCAATTCCCTCAAGTCGCTGAAATCGCGTCATCGCGACTGCCGGGTGATTCGCCGCCGTGGCCGCACCTACGTCATCAACAAGACGAACCGCCGGTTCAAGGCGCGCCAGGGCTAAGTCCTGCCATGGCGGACGGGACTCCGACCGCAATTATCTTCGACGTCGGCAATGTCCTTTACGGCTGGGACCCCGAGTCCTTCCTCGCACAGCAGATTCCCGACGACGCGGCCCGGCTGCGTTTCGTTGAGGAAAGCGGCCTCTATGCCTGGCACGACGGCCTCGACGGCGGCCGTCGCTATGACGAGGCAGCGCGCGAGCTGAGCGCGGCCTTCCCGGCCTATGCGCATGTGATCGCCGCCTGGGGCGCGCGCTTCAACGAAACGATCAAGCATCCCGTGCCCGGCATGCCCGAACTGGTCGCCTTACTGGACGCGCGCGGCACACCCTTGTTCGGTATCACCAATTTCTCCGCCGATTTCTGGCCGCCTTTCCGCGCCCGCGAAGCCGCCTTCTTCGCTCGCTTCCGCGACATCGTCGTCTCGGGCGAGGAGAAATTGCTGAAGCCCGACCCGGCCATTTACCGGCTGGCGCTGGACCGCTTTGGATTGCGGCCCGCCGATGCTCTCTTCGTCGACGACCGCCAGATCAACGTCGACGGCGCCGAGGCGATCGGGATCAGCGCGCATCTGTTCACCGGCGCCGACGATCTGCGCGAGCGCCTGACCCGCGAAGGCCTGCTCCCCTAGCGCGCCATCAGCACCCGGGCCTGGGTGGCGATCTGGGCCAGCATCGGCGCGGTCGTTACCGGGGCCGTGCGGGCGCGGTCCACCATGCGGCGGAACTGATCGATGCGCGGCGCCTGCTCGGCCACCCAGGCATCCACTTCCGTGCGCGGGTCCTTGCCGGCGCGGCGGTCGAGAAAGCCCAGCCGCAATTCCTCGAAATCGCGCGCCAGGCCGGACGTGAGCAGCCGCTCCCACTGGTCCTTCGCCTTGAAATGGTTGGCCGCATTCTGTGCCCAGTCGAGCCCCAGCGCCTCGCCCAACTTGGTATAGGCCTGGGTCAGCGCGATCTCGTCGCCGCCGATCCGCTGGCCAAGCATGGCCAGCCCGATTGCGCCGTTCAGCTCCTGCAGGCGGACGATCCGGTCGACCAGTTCGCGCGGTCCGCCCAGCTCGATCAGGTGATTGCGCGCCCCCGCCGCGTCGGCGCGCGGTTCGGGCCGGAGCAGGTCCTGCAGCGCCGCGTCGAGCTTGCCGAGGCCTGGGCTCAACATCTCGACGATCGCGCCGGGCAGCAGCTGCGGCGAGGTGCAGCGCAGGATGTCGGCGATGTGCATCTGCAGCCCGGTCGAGACCTGCTCGAACAATTCCAGCCGGATCTGCTCGGACACGTCGGCGCTGTCGAGCGCCGCCCACAATTCGCGCATGCCGAACAGCCGCTCGGCCGCGACGAAGGCGATCGCCATCTGGCCGAAGGACGAGCCTTCCTCCTCGACCAGGCTGAACGGCGCGACGATGCCCAGCCGGTTGACGATGCGGTTGGCGATCTTGGTGGCGATGATCTCGCGGCGCAGCCGATGCTGGTCGATCGCCTCGCCGAAGCGCGCCTGCATCGGCGCCGGGAAGGCGGCGAGCAGTTCCGCCCCCATGGACGGGTCGGTATCGAGCGTGGTCTTCTCGATCGCGGCCTGCAATTCCATCTTGGCGCTGGACAGCAGGATGGCGAGTTCGGGCCGGGTCAGGCCGCGATTCTCGTTGGTCCGCCGCAGCAATTCTTCATTGCTGTCGAGGCCTTCCACTTGCCGGTTCAGCCGCCCGCTTTCCTCCAGCAATTCGATCGTGCGCACCAACGCCGGCAATGCCTCCGCCCCGCCCTGCTCGGCGATGGAAAGCGCGAGCGTCTGGAGGCGATTGTCCTCCAGCACGAGGTCGGACACTTCGTCGGTCATGCCGCGCAGGAAGTCGTTGCGCGCCTCCAGCGACAGCCGGCCCTCGATCATCTCGCGGTTCAGCGGGATCTTGATATTGACCTCATTGTCCGAACAATCGACGCCCGCGCTATTGTCGATGAAGTCGGTGTTCAGCCGCCCGCCGGCCTGGGCATATTCGATCCGCGCCGCCTGGGTGATGCCCAGGTTCGCGCCTTCGCCGAGCGCCTTCGCGCGCACCTCGTCCGCATTGATCCGCACCGCGTCGCTGCCCGGATCGCCGGCATCGCCATGGCTCTGGTGCGACGCCTTGATGTAGGTGCCGATGCCGCCGAACCAGAGCAGGTCGACCGGCGCGCGCAGGATCGCCTGGATCAGCGCATTCGGCTCGATCGCTTCCAGCTCCAGCCCCAGTCCCAGCATCGCGCGCACTTCCGGCGTCAGCGGGATCGATTTCTGGCTGCGCGGGAAGATTCCGCCGCCCTTCGACAGCAGGCCGGTTTCGTAATCGGCCCAGCTGGAGCGGGGCAGGACGAACAGCCGCTGCCGCTCGGCCCAGCTCGCCGCGGGATCGGGATCGGGGTCCAGGAAGATGTGGCGATGGTCGAAGGCCGCGACCAGCTTGATCGCCTGACTGAGCAGCATGCCGTTGCCGAACACGTCGCCCGACATGTCGCCGACGCCGGCGACCCGGATCGGCTCGCTCTGCACATCGACGCCGGCCTCGCGGAAGTGGCGCTGCACGGAAACCCACGCGCCGCGCGCGGTGATCCCCATCGCCTTGTGGTCGTAGCCGTTCGAGCCGCCGGAGGCGAAGGCGTCGCCCAGCCAGAAGCCGCGCTCCAGTGCGATCGCATTGGCGACGTCGGAAAAGCTCGCCGTGCCCTTGTCGGCGGCGACGACGAAATAGGGGTCCTCGCCGTCGAGGATGGTGACGCGTTCGGGGTGCACCACCTGCCCGTCGATCAGATTGTCGGTGACCGACAGAAGCGAGCGGATGAAGATGCGGTAGCTTTCCGTCCCTTCGGCCAGCCAGGCGTCGCGGTCGGTGGCCGGATTGGGCAGCTGCTTGGCGTAAAACCCGCCCTTCGCGCCGGTCGGCACGATCACCGCATTCTTCACCAGCTGCGCCTTCATCAGGCCCAATATCTCGGTGCGGAAATCGTCGCGCCGGTCGGACCAGCGCAGGCCGCCGCGCGCGACCGGGCCGCCACGCAAATGGATGCCCTCGACACGGGGGCTGTAGACCCAGATTTCGCGCCACGGCCGCGGCGCCGGCAGGTTCGGCACCCGCGCCGATTCCAGCTTGAAGGCAAGCGCCTCCCCGGCGGCGGGGGAAAAAGCGTTGGTGCGCAAGGTCGCCGCGACGACGCCGCGGAGCATGCGCAGGATGCGATCCTCATCGATCGCCGCGACCGTCGCCAGATGCGCGTCGATATGCGCCTGCGCGGCGGCAACGCCTTCGTCGCGCGCGGAGAGGCCGGGCTCGTGCATGGCGTTGAACAAATTGATCAGGCAGCGGGTCACGTCCGGCGCCTTGCGCAGCGCGTCCACCACCGTGAGCATGGAATAGGACAGGCCGGTCTGGCGCAAATAGCGGAACCAGGCGCGCAGCAAAACGACATCGCGGGGCCTGAGGCCGACGGTTGCGATCAGCTGGTTGAAGACGTCATTTTCGGACTGCCCCTCCAGCACGTCGGCGACCACCCGCTCGATGATCTCGGCGCTCGCCAGCAGCGGCCCGCGCGGGGACCCGCCGGTCTCCAGCACGAATTCGTGGATGTGCGTGTCATTCTCGCCAGGGCCGGTGCCATCCAGCCGGGTCGGCGTTTCCTTCAGGACGTGAAAGCCGAAATTCTCCAGCACCGGCACGACGTCCGATAGCTTCACCAGCCCGTGCGAGCGGTAGATTTTCATGCGCAGCCGGTCCTGCGGGTCGGCCGGCAGTTCGTACAGCCGCACCGAGCGCTGCTCGGGCGTCGCCAGTTTGTCGAGCCGGACGATGTCGAGCGCCGCATCCTCGATCGGGTAGCGCGAGCGGTAGGATGCGGGAAAACTCGGCGCCAGCGCCATCGCCAGGCGGGCGGCGCGGGCGGTGCCGACCAGGTGACCGAGCGCTTCCTCGACATTCGGTTCCCAGCCGCGGATCATCGCGTCCAGCTTGCGGTCGAGCGCTTCGCTATCGGGCGCGCCCCGCTTGGGATCGATCACCAGCGTGTAGCGGACCAAGGCGATGTCGCCGTCGCCCAGCGCGACCGACCAGCTGGTCTCCTTCGCCCCTGCCTCGGCCGCGATCATCGCGCCGATATCGACGCGGCGGCGGGTCGTGAGCTCGTCACGCGGCAGCCAGACGAAGGCGAACAAATGCCCCTTCAGGGTCGAGCGCACCATCAACAAAGTGGAGCGCGGCCGATCGGCCAGCGACATGGCGGTCAACACCAGCTCGCGCACGCATTCCTTGTCGAGATTGATCAGCAGATCATGGGGCAGGGCGCTGATCGCGTGGCGCAGTGCCTTGCCACTATGGCCAGCGGGGTCGAAGCCGAGGCTTTGCTCCAGTTCGTCGAGATGGCGGCGCAGCAATGGCACTTCCTCGACCGGCGCGCCCAGCGCCTGGCTGGTCCACAGGCCGGCATGGACGCCGATCGCATTGATTTCGCCTTTCTCCCTGATCGGCACGGCGATCAGGTCCAGCGGCACGCGGCGGTGGACGGTCGATTTGCGTTCCGCCTTGGCGACCAAAGGCACCTGGCCGCCGTCGCGGAAATAGCGGAGCGCGCTTTCGCAGCCGCCTTCCTCGTCCGGCGGGCTGGGCAGGCGGAACACGCCCTTGCCGCCCGACGACGGCTGGCCCGGCCGCTCGACCTCGTAACCGAGCAGCGTCATCGCGCCGTCGGCGAACCAGTCGAGCAAGGCGCGGCCTTCGGCATCGTCGACCAGCGCGGCGTCGTCGCGCAGCTGCTGCTGCATCGCCCGCCAGTCGCCGACCGCGGCGCGGACGTCGGCCAGCACCCGGTGCAATTCTTCGGAAAGGTCGCGGCGGGTGCGGGCGTCGGCGCGGTCGACCTCCATATAGATGATCGATTCCTTCGCGCCGGACGGGTCGAACGTCGTCAATCGGCCTTCGCCGTCGCGGGTCACCAGAACGACGGGGTGCAGCAGGCGATGGATGACCAGGTCGAACTGGGTGATCGCGGCCGCGACGGAATCGACCAGGAACGGCATGTCGTCGTTGATGATCGCGATCCGCATGCGGCGGTGGCCGACCTGGCCGCCCAGCGATTCGACGCGGATCAGAGGGGTGCCGGCCGGGCGCTGGTCGGCACATTCCATGACGAACGTGGCGGCGTTCAGACTTTCTTCGGCGTCGAACCCTTCCAGTTCGCCGGGCAAGGCATTGATGCGGAGCTTTTCGCTCAACGAAACGAGAAGGCGCTGGTGAGCGGTATCCTCCGCTCCCATGCTGTCCGCAGCCATGCATCCGCTCCTGGTAATCCGCCGGTGCACGCTAGCGTCCGGCCTATGCGCAGGGCCTATAGACCCGCCCTCACAACCGCTTCAAGGC
>JBBSLM010000133.1:0-6052 GCA_038255245.1 Sphingomonadales bacterium | reverse complement strand
CGCCGCCTGTCTCGCGCTGACCATCTTCGCCGGCCCGGTGATGAACTATCTGGAGCGCACCGGCCGCTCGCTGGAAGACCGGGAGGGCTATATCCGCTCGGTCATGTCCACGCCCCGGGTGCAAACGGATGGCGAGGGCGCACAATGAGGCGCTGGTTCCCCCACCCGATCACGGCCGTCATCCTGCTCGTCTTCTGGCTGCTGCTGAACCAGTCACTGGCGCCGGGCCACCTTCTGCTTGGCGCGGTCATTGCAATTGTCGCCTCGCACGGCCTGGCCGCGCTGCGGCCCGCGCCGGTCCGGATCGGCTCGCGCCGCGCGATCCTGCGCCTTGCCGTCCTCGTCTTTGCCGACATCGTGCGTTCCAATTTCGCGGTCGCGCGGATCGTCCTGTCCAACGAAAAGCCGGTTTCCGGCTTCATCCACCTTCCGCTCGAACTGGACAACGTCACCGGCCTCGCCGTGCTCGGCTGCGTCATCACCGCGACGCCGGGGACGACGTGGATCCAATATGACCGGACGAACGGCATGCTGCTGATCCACGTGCTCGATCTGGTCGATGAAGAGACCTGGATTCAACTCATCAAGCAGCGCTACGAACGCCTGCTGATGGCGATCTTCCCATGACCATGCTCGCGCTGGCCTTCGCGATCACCGGGGCGCAGGTCATGCTGGGCCTGGCGATGGGCTTCGCCGCCTGGCGCATCTTCCTGGGGCCGCGGGCGCAGGACCGGGTGCTCGGGCTCGATACGCTCTACGTGAACACGATGCTGCTGTTGCTGACCTTCGGCATCCAGACCGGGCGCACCCTCTATTTCGAAGCGGCGCTGATCATCGCCGTGCTCGGCTCGGTCGGCACCATCGCGCTCGCCAAATTCCTGATGCGGGGCGAGGTGATCGAATGATCCAGGCCCCCGATCTTCCGCTCTGGGCGTCGATTCTCGTCGGCCTGTTCGTGCTGGCCGGCGCCACCTTCACGTTGATCGGCTCGATCGGGCTGGTGCGCTTCAAGACCTTTTACGAGCGCGTCCACCCGCCCACCCTCGGCACTTCGCTCGGTGCCGCTTTGATCATTCTCGGCTCGGTGATCTGCTATTCGGTGCTGCAGTCGCGGCTGCTGCTCCACGAAGTGCTGATCGCCTTGTTCGTGACGCTCACCACCCCCGTGTCGCTCATGCTGCTGGCCCGCGCGGCCATCTACCGGGACCGGATCATGGGCGAGGAAGGCGTGCCGCCTGCCCAGGGCGGCCGCGCCGAGCAGGAGGCGAATTCAGAAGCCGCCGGCCCGCTCGACAAGCCCTAAGCGACCGCGGCTTCCAGCACCCTTATCGTCCCGGCATCCGCGTCGATCTCCGCGCGCACCCCGACGGGGATGTTGAGCTGGTTCGAAATATGCCCGAACCAGGCGCCGGTGAAGGACGGGATGTTGAGCCGCGAGAAATGGTTGTTCAGCACCTGGTCCAGCGAAACGCTGAACGGCCCCGGATTGGCCGTGGCGCAGCGCGAGCATTGGCCGAACACGATCCCGTTCAGCCGCCCGAGGATGCCGCTCAGCGCCAATTGGGTGAGCATCCGGTCGACCCGATATTCGGCCTCGTCGACATCCTCGAGAAACAGGATCGCATCGTCGAAATCGGGCAGATAGGGCGTGCCCACCAAAGCCGAGAGCACGGTGAGGTTGCCGCCGAGCAAGCGCCCGCTCGCCTTGCCCCCCCGGATCGTCCGTGTCCGGTGCACGACCGGGGGCGGCACCACAGGCTCGCCGTCCACAGTGACGCTCGGCAGCGGCTGCCCGTCAACGCCGACGCGCGGCACCGGACTTTGTGGCAGGGGCGTCGGCGGCAAATTGGCGGGCGGCGGCCCGGCGCTGATCGTCGGCACAGGCTGCACCGGCGGCACGACGACAGGCGGCACCCCTCCCGGCCATTCCTCCAGCACCGGCAAAGCGGCGTCGAAGACCAGGCGGCGAAACGTGTCCATGCTGCGCGATCCCCAATTGCTGCCGATATTCGGGCCATGGATGGTCGGGAAACCGCCGCCGCGCGCGGCGATCGCCATGTGCAAGGCGGTGATGTCGCTGAACCCGGCGAGGATCTTCGGATTGGCGCGGATCACATTCCAGTCGAGATAGGGCAGCAGCCGCGCGCAGCCCCAGCCGCCGCGCAGCGCCAGCACCGCTTTCACATTGTCGTCGGCGAACATCCGGTTGACGTCGGCGGCGCGGTTGGGATCGGTCCCGGCGAGATAACCATGGCGATCGCGGAGGTGATTGCCGGCCATGGGGACCAGCCCCAGCTCCCGCACCCGCTGCAGCGCGCGATCGATTTCATTGGGGTCGGACGGCCAGCCGGCGGGCGCGATCACGCCGACCGTATCGCCGGGCCGCAGCCGCGCGCCCTTGCGCTGCCGCGGCTGGGCGAGCGCCAGGCCGGAGGTGGAGATCAGGGCGGCGGCCGCGCCGAGCCCTCCGATCGCTTCGCGTCGAGTCAGCATGAGGGCGGTGTAGCATCAATTTTCGCGGCGCCGGAACCCCGTCAGAGCAGGGCCGCGAACCGGATCGCCAGCTGGCCCGCAACGAACAAGATCAGCAATCCCGTCAGCACCCGCAGCCCATGCGGGTCGAACCGCTTCGCCCCAAGCAACGAACCGATCGCACCACCAATCAGCACCGCCGGGAACAGCAGCCAATGCGCGGCCAGCACCTCCCCGAACGCGCCCCCGCTCTTGGCGAGCTGTCCCCCCAACCCCGACAGCGAATTGGCCAGGATGAACACCGCGCTCGTCCCCGCGATCGCATGCGCGCTGCCCCAACGCAGCAGGTGCAGCAGCGGCGCCAGATAGATGCCGCCGCCAATCCCCACGATCCCCGCAAGCAGGCCGAGCAAGGCGCCGACCAATGGCTCCAGCCAGCGCGGATAAGGGCGCGGCGGCAACCCCGCTTTCGCTTTCGGCCGCCACAGCAACAGCGCCCCGGCCACGAACAGGGACGCCGACAGCAAACCGACGAACACCAGCCGCGGCACCGGCAAGATCCCGCCCACGAAGGCCATCGGAATCGACGCGGCGAACAATGGCCAGATGCGCTTCAGATCGACATGCCCTGCCCGCGCGAACCGCCACGCGCCGATGCTCACCACGCACAAATTGCAGGTCAGGGCGACGATCGGGATTGCCGCCGCGTCCAGCTCCCACAAAGCCAACAATGCGGTATAGGTCGATCCGCCGCCGAAGCCGGCCGCGGCGTAAATCAGCGCGGTGAGCAGGAAGAGCGGAGCGAGCAGAGCCAAGGCCGGGGGCTTTCGTGACGGCGGCGCGGACGGTAGAGGGTCCGCACACCCGACCCTAAAAGAGGAAGCGCCCGATGGCGACCCAGACGCAAGCCCGTCCGCAAAGCGGCAATCGCGACAATGTCCTCGGCCTCGACGGCTTCGAATTCGTCGAATGGACCAGCCCCGATCCCGAGGCGATGGCGCGGATGTTCACGATGCTGGGCTTCACCCACGTCGGCAATCACCGCTCCAAGAATGTCCGCCATTATGCGCAGGGGGACATCAACTTCATCCTGAACATGGAGCCGGAAGGGCAGCCCGCCGACTTCCGCGCCGCGCACGGCCCGTCCGCCAACGGCATGGCCTTCCGGGTGAAGGATTCGAAGGAAGCGGTGAAGCTCGCGGTCGAACGCGGCGCCACCGAGGTGCAAAGCCCGCGCGGCCCCGGCGAGCTGGAAATCCCCTCGATCGAGGGCATCGGCGGCTCCTTCCTCTATCTGGTCGACCGCTATGGCGCCGAGCAGATTTACGACGTGGATTTCGAGCCCGTGCCCGGCGCCGGCCGCGACGACCATAGCGTCGGCCTGCACACGCTCGACCACCTCACCCACAATGTGAATCGCGGCCGGATGAATCACTGGGCCGAATTTTACGAGCGAATCTTCAACTTCCGCGAGATCCGCTATTTCGACATTGAGGGCCAGCAGACCGGGCTCCTCAGCCGCGCGATGACCGCCCCGGACGACAAGATCCGCATCCCGTTGAACGAGAGCCAGGACGAATATTCGCAGATCGCCGAATATCTGAAGGAATATAAGGGCGAAGGCATCCAGCACCTCGCCTTCGCCACCGACGACATCTTCAAGACCGTCGATGCGCTCAGGGCCAATGGCGTGAAGTTCCAGAACAGCCCGGAAACCTATTACGATTTGATCGACCAGCGCATCCCCGGCCATGCCCACGACGTATCCGAAATGCGCGCGCGCCGCATCCTGATCGACGGCTCGCCGGAGACCGGCGAAGGCCTGCTGCTGCAGATCTTCACCGAGAATATGGTCGGGCCGATCTTCTTCGAAATCATCCAGCGCAAGGGCAATGAAGGCTTCGGCGAAGGCAATTTCAAAGCCCTGTTCGAGAGCATCGAACTCGACCAGATAAGGCGCGGCGTGATCCCGGCGACGAAGGACGCCTGAGTTCCTCCTCTCCCCGGCGGGGAGAGGATAGCGGAGCTTGGTGAGGGTCACCCGCTGCAAGCAAAGCGCGCGACCCTCATCCGGCCCTTCGGGCCACCTTCTCCCTGGAAGGGAGAAGGGTTAGGAAGCGCTATGACCAACTATTTCTCCGGCTTCGGCGGGCATTTCGAGAGCGAGGCGGTAGCAGGCGCGCTGCCGCAGGGGCGCAATTCGCCGCAGCGACCAGCCTTCGGCCTCTATGCCGAGCAACTCTCCGGCACCGCCTTCACCGCGCCGCGCCATGAGAACAAACGCTCCTGGCTTTACCGGCTGCGGCCCAGCGCAGAGCATCCGCCATTCGAACCGTATGAAGGTGCCAAGCTCCTCACCCCCGGCACCTCGGACGCGCCGCTGCCGCCCAATCGCCTGCGCTGGGACCCGCTCGACCTGCCCTTGGCGGGCACCGATTTCGTCGACGGCCTCGTCACCATGATGGCCAATCGCGACCCCGCCGATCTGGAGGGCGTCGCGGTCCACATCTATCGCGCCAATGCGGACATGAACGCCCGCGCCTTCTTCAACGCCGACGGCGAATTGCTCATCATCCCCGAGCGCGGCCGGCTGGAGCTGCTGACCGAGCTGGGCCGCATCGAGCTCACTCCCGGCGAGATCGCCCTCATCCCCCGCGGCGTCCGCTTCCGCGTGTTGCTCCCGGATGGCGAGGGGAGGGGGTATGTCGCGGAAAATCACGGCGCTTTGTTCCGCCTGCCCGATCTCGGCCCGATCGGCGCCAACGGCCTCGCCAACCCACGCGATTTCCTGACGCCGCACGCCTGGTATGAGGGTGTGGATGGCGACTTTGAGTTGATACAGAAATCGCTCGGCAGCCTTTGGACGACGAATCTCGACCACTCGCCGGTCGACGTCGTCGCCTGGCACGGCAATCTCGCGCCGTGGAAATACGATCTCGCCCGCTTCAACACGATCGGCACGGTGAGCTTCGATCACCCCGACCCCAGCATCTTCACCGTCCTGACCTCGCCGAGCGACGTCCCCGGCCGCGCCAATGCCGATTTCGTCATCTTTCCGCCGCGCTGGATGGTCGCCGAAGACACGTTCCGCCCGCCCTGGTTCCACCGCAACGTGATGAGCGAGGCGATGGGGCTGATCTCGGGCGCCTATGACGCCAAGGCCGACGGCTTCGCGCCGGGCGGCCTGAGCCTGCACAATATCATGGCCGGCCACGGCCCGGACTTGGAGAGCTGGCGCAAGGCAAGCGAGGCGGAGCTGAAGCCGCACAAGCTCGACGGCACGTTGGCCTTCATGGTCGAAACCTGCTGGCCCTACCGCCCGACCGAATATGCGCTGAAGCACGCCCAGCCGGATTATGACGCGGCCTGGGGCGGCTTCCCGAAAGCGCGATTGCCCGGAGCCTGACTGGCGGTCCCGCGTTGCATCGACTTCATCCGTGAAAGGACCGACGACATGATCACCCGCACCGCGAGCGCCCGCTACGAAGGCTTCGGCAAGGAAGGCAAGGGCCACGTTTCTACCCAGTCCGGCGTGCTGAGCGACAACCCTTACGGCTTCAACACCCGTTTCGAGGACGGG
>JBBSLM010000132.1:0-6083 GCA_038255245.1 Sphingomonadales bacterium | reverse complement strand
GCGCCCTCGCCATCCGTTTGCACCCGGGGCGTGGACATGACCGAGCGGATATAGCCCTCCCGGTCTTCCAGCGAGCGGCCGGTGCGCTCCAGATAGTTCATCACCGGGCCGGCGAAGATGGTCAGCGCGAGACAGGCGGCGAGCAGCATGCCGACGGGCGCGGCTTCGGTGAGGCGAAGCACCGGCTGCGGCTTGTCGGACGGCTCCCAGAGCAAATCGATGCCGGCGCGGGAGGTGGCGATCAAGGTCGCCAGCCCCGAAATGATGATGAGCCCGATCAGCAACCAGGTCGACACCGCAATCTGTTCGTCCAGCCCGATCAGGCCGTCCATCAGCGCGAACTTGCCGACGAAGCCGGACAGCGGTGGCAGGCCGGCGAGCAGCAAGGCGACGAAGACGAAGGCGCCGCCCAGCAGGGCGATCGTACCTGGGATTGCGATGCCGACTTCGTCGTCCGCCGTGGGCTCGGGCGCCCAGACATATTCGTCGTCGAACACGGCTTCGGCCGGCGGCTCGGTCAGGGCGACCGGGCGGTCGCCATATTCCTGACGCTCGACCAGTTCGATCAGCATGAAGAGGGCGCCCAGCGCGAGCGTTGAGCTGATGAGATAGAACAGGACCGCGCCGAGCACCGCGCCTTCGGCTGAACCCAGCGCCGCGAGCAGCGTGCCGGACGAGATGAGCACGCTGTAGCCGGCCATCTTGCTGAGCGTCCGGGTGGCGAGCAGGCCGATCGTCCCGAAGATGATGGTCGCGATCCCGCCATAGAGCAGCCACTCCCCGCCGAAATTCGGCATCGGGCTGTCCACCGTGCCGAACAGGAGGAGATAGACGCGCATCACCGCATAGACGCCGACCTTGCTCAGGATCGCGAACAGGACCGCCACCGGCGGCGCGGCGGCGGCGTAGGTGGTGGGGAGCCAGAAGCCCAGCGGCCACATCCCCGCCTTGATCAGAAAAGCGAGGCCGAGCACGGCCATGCCCGTCTGGAACAGCGCCAGGTCACCGGGCGCGATATTGGGGATGCGGGTGGCCAGATCGGCCATGTTGAGCGTGCCCGACACGCCGTAGATGAGCGCGGCGCCGATCAGGAAAAGCAGCGAGGCCGCGACGTTGATCGTCACATAATGCAGGCCGGCGGTGACCCGCGCCTTGCCCGAGCCGTGCAGCATCAGCCCGTAGGAGGCGGCGAGCAGCACTTCGAAGAAGACGAACAGGTTGAAGATGTCGCCGGTCAGGAACGCGCCGTTGAGACCCATCAACTGGAGCAGGAACAGGACGTGGAAGCGTGGGCCCGCCGAATCCCATCGGGCCGTCGCGTAGATCAGTCCGGCCAGGCCAAGCAGGCTGGTCAGCGCCAGCATAATCGCCGACAGCCAGTCCGCGACCAGGACGATCCCGAACGGCGCCGGCCAATTGCCGACGGGATAGGTGCGGGTCGCCGGATCGCCCGCGAAGCCGGCGGAGGTGATGCCCTGCAGCAGCATCGCCGAGACAAAGATCAGGCCGAGCGTGACAATGATGCTGATCGCGCGCTTCGCCCGCAGCCGCTTTTCGTTCAGCAACAGCATCAAGGCCGCGCCCGCCAGCGGCAGCAGGACCGGCAGGACGATCAGATGGTCGGTCCAGCCGCCCATCAATCGGGCTCCTTGCCGTCGACATGGTCGGTGCCGGTCAGGCCGCGCGACGCGAGCAGGAGGACCAGCAGCAAGGCCGTCATGGCGAAGGAAATGACGATGGCGGTGAGGGCCAGCGCTTGCGGCAGCGGGTCGGCATAAAAAGCGGGATCGGCCGGCCCGTCGCCGTTCACGATCGGCGGCGCGTCGATCCTGATCCGGCCCATCGCATAGATGAACAGATTGACCGCGTAGGAGAGCAAGGAGAGGCCGAGCACCACCTGGAAGGTGCGCGGGCGCAGGATCAGCCAGATGCCCGAGGCGGTGAGCACGCCGATCGCGAGGGAGAGCACGATCTCCATCAGGCCTCCTCCCCCGTGGCGCCCTCGGCAGGCCGCTTTTGCGCGCGCGGCAGCCGTACCGATTGGTGGGCCAAAGCGACCAGGATCAATGCGGTGGCGCCGACGACGATCAGGAATACGCCCAGATCGAACAGCAAGGCGCTGGCCATCGGCACTTTTCCGAACAGGCCGAGATCGGCGTAACGGAACCAGGAAGTCAGGAAGGGATAGCCGAACAGCAGGGAAGCGGAGCCGACCAGGGCCGCGATGCCGAGGCCGATGCCGATCCAGCGCATCGGGCGGACGCGAAGCCGGCTTTCGACCTTGCGCGTGCCCAGCGCCATGTATTGGAGGATGAGGCCGATCGAGAGCGTGATCCCGGCCGCGAAGCCGCCGCCGGGCATGTCGTGCCCCCTGAGGAACAGATAGAGCGCCAGCGCGACGATCACTGGAAACAGCCAGTGCATCACGACGCGGGCGATGAGCAGATAGTCCTTCAGCGTGTCGCCGACGTTCCGGTCGTCATGGGCATGATCGAACGCATTTTGAGTACGCTGCTGCGCCGGCGTCCGCACGCTCTCAACCGCCGGCCGGAAGCGCCGGAGCAAAGCGAAGATGGTCAGCGCAACGATCGCCAGCACGGTGATCTCGGCAAGCGTGTCGAACGCGCGGAAATCGACCAGGATGACGTTGACGACATTGGTGCCGCCGCCCTCGGAATAAGCGCGCTCGATGAATTCGCGCGACACCGTATCGGGCAGCGGCCGCGACAGGATCGCGTAGCTCAGCAGCGCCATGCCGACGCCTGCCGCCACCGCGATGGAAAGGTCGCGTGCGCGGCGCGCTCGGGTCCGCGCCAGCGTCGTGGGGGTATAGATTTCCTCCAGCCGGCGGGGCAGCCAGCGCAGCCCGAGCAGCAGCAGTACGGTGGTCACCGTCTCCACCAGCAATTGCGTGATGGCGAGGTCAGGCGCGGACAGCCAGACGAAGCTGATGCAACTCGCCAGGCCGGCCGCGGCCAGCAGCACCAAAGCGGTGAGGCGATGATATTTGGCCTGCCAGGCGGCGCCGATCGCGCAGGCGCCGCCGACGACCCAGATCACCGCGAAGCCGGGATCGATGAGGGTGCCGGAATTGCTGCCGACGCTGTAACCGTGGCGCAGGAAGGGCAGCAAGGCGGCGAGCATGGCGATCAGCACCAGCACGCGTAATTGCACCTGCAGACGCTGCGTGCCGACCCGCTGCATCAACGCTCGCGCACCCGAGATGATCGCCGACAACGTGCCCTCGAAAGCCCGCCACGCCTTGACGCTGCGGACGAGCGGCGCGCCCTCGATCCGGTTCAGCCGGTTCCTGAACAGCAAATAGCCGATCGTGCCGCCGATCAGGGCGACCAGGCTGAGCAGCAATGGCGTGTTGAAGCCGTGCCAGATGGCGAGACTGTATTCGGGCGTGGCCGGGCCGAGCACCGAGCGGACGGCGCTGTCGAGGAACGGGGCGATGGTGAGCCCCGGAATGATGCCGACGACGAGGCAGGCGAGCACGAGCACTTCGATCGGCCGGCGCATCCAGCCCGGCGCCTCCTTGGGGGTGCGGGGCAGGCCGACGGGGGGCGGACCGAAGAAGCATTGGTGGATGAAGCGGACGGAATAGAGCACGCTGAAGGTCAAAGCGATCGTCGAGAGCAAGGGCAGCGCTACGTCGATGAAGGTGCCGCGATGCTGCTCGACCGCTTCGGCCAGGAACATTTCCTTCGACAGGAAGCCGTTCAGCAGGGGGACGCCGGCCATCGCCGCCGCCGCGACCATGGCGAGCGTGGCGGTGATCGGCATGAAGTGGAAGAGCCCGCTGAGCTTGGTCAGATCGCGCGTGCCGGTTTCGTGATCGACGATCCCGGCCGCCATGAACAAGGACGCCTTGAACGTGGCGTGATTGAGCGTGTGGAAGATCGCCGCGACTGCCGCCAGCGGGGTGCCCAGGCCCAGCAGGAGCACGATCAGGCCGAGGTGGCTGATCGTCGAATAGGCCAGCAGGCCCTTGAGGTCGTTCTGGAACATCGCCGTCCAGGCGCCGAACAGCAAGGTCGCGAGGCCCGTCGTGGTCACGATCACAAACCAGATGTCGGTGCCGGCGAGCACCGGCCACAGCCGGATCAGCACGAAGATGCCGGCCTTCACCAGGGTCGCCGAGTGGAGATAGGCGGAGACCGGGGTGGGCGCCGCCATCGCGTGCGGCAGCCAGAAATGGAACGGGAATTGCGCGCTCTTGGTGAACGCCCCGAGCAGGATCAGGATCAGCGCCGGAGTATAGAGGTGGCTGGACTGGATCAGCTCCGCCGAGGCGAGCACCACGTCCAGATCGTAGCTGCCGACGATCTTGCCGAGCAGCAGCACGCCGAGCAGCAGGCACAGGCCGCCGGTGGCGGTGACGATCAGCGCCATGCGCGCGGCGTCGCGGGCCCGCTGATTGTGATGCCAATAGCCGATCAGCAGGAAGGAAAAGAGGCTGGTCAGCTCCCAGAAGAAAACCATCTGGATCAGGTTTCCGGACAGCACCAGCCCCAGCATTGAGCCCATGAAGGCGAGCAGGAACGAGAAGAAGCGCGGCACCGGATCGTTGGCCGACATATAATAACGGGCATAGATGACGACGAGGAAGCCGACCGCCAGCACGAGGAAGGCGAAGATCCACGACAGGCCGTCGAGCCGCAGGATGAAGTTCAGGCCGAGCGAGGGCAGCCATTCCATTTCGGCGTAGAGCGGCGCCCCGTGCGCTATCCGTCCATAGAGGAGGGCGGCCAGCACCGCGCCGGCCAGCGCAATGGCGCCCGCCAGAATCCCCGCGGCGTTCCGTGCACGGACAGGTAAGAAGGCCGCCGCCAGGCTCCCCGCGAAAGGCAGCACGAGCATCAGCCACAACAGGGCTTGATCAGACACGCAGCCTCCCTGAAGGCCGCGGCCCCGCACCGCAACCCGGTTTCCCGAGGTTTGGGCTCGACTGGCGATTTTGGCTGCATTGCCCGTCGCCCGGGCATCCGCCGCGATCGACGGGGCTTCATGCTTCGGCGAACAGGTAATTGGTGCCCAGAAGAGGACTCGAACCTCCACGACCTTGCGATCGCCAGCACCTGAAGCTGGTGCGTCTACCAATTCCGCCATCTGGGCACGGGGTAGGCGGCGCGGACTAGGGGGCGGGCCGGGGCTTGTCAACGCCGGGGCGGAGGCGGGGGGCGCGGCATCCGCGCGCCGTCCTTGCCTTCCTCGGCCGGAGCCGCTTAAGCGGCGCGCGACAATCGGATTTCGTGGGACGGCCTGGCATGGCGGACAGAGAAGAGCGGCTCATCACCATTTTCGGCGCGGGCGGCTTCATCGGCCGCTACGCCGTGCAGAATCTGCTAAAGGCGGGCGTGCGCCTGCGCGGGGCGGAGCGCGATCCCAAGCGCGGCTGGTTTCTGCGGCCGCTCGGTTTTCCGGGCCAGGTGCAATTGGTCCGCGCCGACATCAATGATCCGGACAGCGTGGCGCGCGCCGTCGCCGGAGCGGATGTGGTCGTCAATCTGGTTGGCATATTGAAGGGCAATTTCCACGCCGCGCATGTCGATGGCGCGGCCAATGTCGCGCGGGCGGCGGCGGAAGCGAACTGCCGCGGGCTCGTCCACATCTCGGCGATCGGGGCCGATCCCGGCAGCGCCAGCGCCTATGGCCGGTCGAAGGGGCAAGGCGAGGAGGCGGTTCGCGCTGCCTTCCCGGGCGCGATCATCCTGCGTCCGTCCATCGTGTTCGGGCCCGAAGACAATTTCATCAACCGGTTCGCGGCAATGGGGCGGATGCTGCCGGTGCTGCCGGTGATGGCGGGCGGGGCGAAGTTCCAGCCCCTTTATGTCGGCGATCTGGGCCGGGCGATCGCGGCGGCGGCGCTGAACCCCGTCGACTATGCCGGCCAGATTTTCGAACTGGGCGGCCCGCAAGTCTATACGATGGCCGAACTGAACGCGGCGGTGCTGAAGCTGATCGGGCGCGAAGGCAAGTCGATCGCGACCATCCCGGACGCGATCGGCGCGATGATGGCCAAGCTGACCGGCTGGCTGCCCGGCGCGCCGATTACCGCCGACCAATGGCGGATGTTG
>JBBSLM010000131.1:0-6124 GCA_038255245.1 Sphingomonadales bacterium | reverse complement strand
CGCCGCCGGCGCCGAATGCCGCCAGTTCCGCCGCCGGATCGAGCGCGGCGTGGGCGAGGCGTGCGTCGATGCTCATCCGCCGGACAATGGGGGAAAGAAGGCCAGTCCGGCGCCCTCCGGCACAACCGCGTCATCGCCCACAATCTCATCGCCGATGCTGCCGCGCACGCCACGCCCCAGCAACGCCGCCGCCTGCGGGAAGCGCTCGCCCAAGGCAATCCGTGCCGCGCCAACACTGGCGCCGGGCGGAAGCTCTAGCTCCACCTCGCGGCCGATCGCCTCGGCGAGATTGCCGTAGAGCGTCACAGGAACAATCCTCATCCGACCGTCATTGCGAGGAGCGAAGCGACGAAGCAATCCATCTTGGGCGCATGAGCAGTGGATTGCTTCGTCTGCGGCTCGCAATGACAGGATCGGGTGGCTAAGGAGTGGTAAGGAACAGGATGCGAAGCGGTGGAACCAGTGGCTGACGTGGCCGGCGCGCAAGTGCCTGGGCAAGACTCGCGCGAACAGGGGTTGGACGACGCGCCCGACCCCGAATTTAACTGGCGCAGGATCGCCTCGCTCGTCCGGCTGAGCCGCGCGCTCGACCGGCTGGAGGAGGAGGAACTCGTCCCGGCGCGCAAGGTGCTCTACCAGTTCAGCGCGCGCGGCCACGACATGGCGCAGGTCATGCTCGGCACCCTGCTGACCGAGAAGACCGACGCGGTCTGCGGCTATTATCGCTCGCGGCCTTTGCTGCTGGCGCTCGGCGTGCCGATCGCCGACGCGCTCGGATCGAACATGGGGCGCGCGGGCGGATATTCCGACGGCCGCGATATCGGCGTCGTGTTCAATTTCCCCAATCCGGACGGCCCGTCCGCGCTGCCCATGTCGGGCGGCGTCGGCGCGCAATATACGCCGACCGCCGGCTGGGCACAGGCGATCACTTATTATCGCGATGTGCTCCAGGACCCGGCCTATGCGAAATCGATCGCGGTGGTGCTGGGCGGCGACGCCTCGGTGGCGACCAACGGCTTCTGGTCCGCGCTGACCATCGCCACCACGCAGAAGCTGCCGATGCTCTTCTCGATCGAGGACAATGGTTATGGTATCTCGGTACCATCATCTTTCCAGACCCCCGGCGGCGACATCGCGACGAACCTGGCGAACTTCGCCAACTTAGAGATTTTCGCCGGCGACGGCACCGATCCGCACGAAGCCGCGCGGCTGGTCTCAGAGGCGGTCGCCTACGTCCGTCGGCACGAGGGCCCGGCATTGCTGCGGCTGAAGGTGCCGCGCCTGCAAGGTCATTCCTATCAGGACACGCAGGCCTATAAGGTCCCGGAATTCGTCCAGTCCGAATGGGCGCGCGATCCGTATCCGAAGCTGCAGGCGATGTTCGATGCGGCCGAGTGGGACCGGATCGGCGAGGAAGCCGACAGACAAGTCGCCGACGCACTCGCCATCGCCGAGGCGCGGCCGGTCGCGGCACCCGAGAGCGTCATGCGCCACCTCTTCTACGACGGCGAGTTGCAGGCCGAAGGCGGCCAGTGGCGGCACGGCTATGAGCCGCCCTGGTCGCACGACGACGCCCGCTCCGAGGGGCCGCGCGTCACCATGGCCGCGGCGATCCGGCGCACGCTCGATCAGGAATTGTCCGCCAATCCGCGCATGCTGCTGTTCGGCGAGGATATCGGGCCGAAGGGCGGCGTCCACGGTGTCACCCAGGGCCTGCAGGACAAACACGGCTTCGCTCGCGTGTTCGACACCAGCCTCAGCGAGGAAGGCATAATCGGCCGCGCCGTTGGTCTCGCCGCTGCCGGCCTGCTGCCGGTGCCGGAAATCCAGTTCCGCAAATATGCCGAGCCTGCGCTGGAGCAGATCAACGATTGCGGCACGATGCGCTGGCGGACCAACAACCGCTTCGCCGCGCCGATGGTGCTGCGCATGCCGGTCGGCTTCCTGAAGTGCGGCGATCCCTGGCACAGCCAGACCAACGAGGTGCAGTTCGTGCACAATCCCGGCTGGCTGGTCGCGGTGCCGAGCAACACCGAGGATGCCGTCGGGCTGCTCCGGGCGGCCCTGCGCGGCAACGACCCGGCGGTGTTCCTGGAGCATCGCGCCATGCTGGACGACAGCTGGGCGCGGCGGCCGTGGCCGGGGGACGATTATGTCCTGCCGTTCGGGCGGGCGCGCAAGACCCGCGAGGGCGACGCCATCACCCTAATCACCTGGGGCGCGATGGTGCCGCGCTGCGAGGAGGCACTGGGCGACACGTCCGGCGACGTCATAGACCTGCGCACCTTGGTGCCGTGGGACCGCGACATGGTGCTGGACAGCGTCCGCCGTACCCGCCGCTGCCTGATCGTGCACGAGGATCTGCGCTCCGCCGGCTTCGGCGCGGAGATCGCGGCAGTCGTGGCGGACGAGGCCTTCCTCGACCTCGACGCGCCGGTCGCGCGGGTGACGATGCCGGACATTCCCTCGCCGCATAATCCGGTGCTGCTCGATTGGGTGGTCCCGTCGGTGGCGGGCATCCGTGCCAAGATCGAAGAATTGGTAGCTTTCTAGATGATCGACATCATCGTTCCGGTGGAAGGCGAGGGGACGCAGGCGATTGTCGCTCGCTGGCTGAAGGCTGTCGGCGACGTGGTGGTCGAGCATGAGCCGCTGGTCGAGCTCGAGACCGACAAGGTCGCGATGGAAGTTCCCGCGCCTGCGAGTGGGGTGTTGCGGGAGATATTGCTCGGCGTGGATGCGGAGGCGGCGCCTGGGGCGTTGCTGGGGCGATTGGCGCTGGCGACAGACAGTGAGAGCCCAACCCCCGACCCCGTTCGTGTCGAGCGAAGTCGAGACACCGGTTCGAGCCGTCCCACGCAACCCGGCTTCTCGACTTCGCTCGAAGCGAACGGGCAGGGTGGGTCCGCCGTCCGCGAAACGCGCCTGTCCCCCTCGGTCCGGCGCGCCTGCCTGCAACACAATATCGACCCGGCCCGCATCACCGGCACCGGCCGCAACGGCCGCGTCACCCGCGCCGACGTGGATAAGATCGTCGCCTCGGGCGGCCACGCCCCTGTCACTCAAGCGCTCGCCTCCCGCGAAATCCCCCACGACCGCATGCGCCTGAAGATCGCCGAGAATATGCTCGCCTCGGTCACCCAGGCGCCGCACGTCACCGCTGTGTTCGAGGCGGACTTCACCGCGATTCAAAGACACCGCGAGCGCCACAAGGCCGCCTTCGCGGCAAAGGGCATCAAGCTCACCTACACCGCTTATTTCGTCGCGGCCGCCGCCGAGGCGATGAAGGCCGCGCCCGCGATCAACAGCCGCTGGCATGAGGATCGGCTGGAGCTGTTCGGCGACGTCAATATCGGCGTCGGCACTGCATTGGGCGAAAAGGGCCTGATCGTCCCGGTCCTGCGCAACACCGAACGGCTCGACCTCGCCGGCATTGCCGCCGGGCTCGACGAATTGGTCGAGAAAGCCCGCGGCGAGAAGCTCACCGGCAAGGATGTGTCCGGCGGTACCTTCACCATCTCCAACCACGGCGTCTCCGGCTCGCTCTTCGCCAGCCCGATCATCATCGCCCAGCCGCAATCGGCGATCCTGGGCATCGGCAAATTGGAGAAGCGCGTCGTCGTGCGCGAGGTGGACGGCATCGACACCATCCAGATCCGCCCGCTCGCCTACGTCAGCCTCACCATCGACCATCGCGTCGTCGACGGCCACCAGACCAACGCCTGGCTGACTCGCTTCGTGGAGATTTTGGAAGGCTGGCCGGTTGACCCCATATAGGCCGGGACGCAAGGAACGAGTATGTACACGACCGAACTGAGCAAGAACGCCCCGACGGCGACGAATGTCCAGGCGCTGGAAGACCCAGCCAAGCTGGCCGCGTTCGAGGCGCGAGTGGCGGCGGACGAATTCATCGAGCCGAAGGACTGGATGCCCGAGGCCTATCGCCGCACGCTCACCCGGCAGATCAGCCAGCATGCGCATAGCGAGATCGTCGGCATGCTACCCGAAGGCAACTGGATCAGCCGCGCGCCGTCGCTGCGGCGCAAAGCGATCCTGCTCGCCAAGGTGCAGGACGAGGCGGGGCACGGCCTCTACCTCTACAGCGCGGCCGAGACGCTTGGCACCAGCCGGCGCGAGATGATCGAGGCGCTGCACTCGGGCAAGGCCAAGTATAGCACCATCTTCAATTATCCGACCCTGACCTGGGCCGACATCGGCGCGATCGGCTGGCTGGTCGATGGCGCCGCGATCATGAATCAGGTGCCGCTGCAGCGCACCTCTTACGGCCCTTACGCCCGCGCGATGGTGCGGGTGTGCAAGGAGGAGAGTTTCCACCAGCGCCAGGGCTATGAGATCTGCATGGCGATGATGGCCGGCACGGCCGATCAGCAGCGCATGATGCAGGACGCGTTCAACCGCTGGTGGTGGCCGAGCCTGATGATGTTCGGCCCGACCGACGACAATTCGCCAAACACCGCGCAGTCGATGCGCTGGCGGATCAAGCGCGACACCAATGACGAGCTTCGCCAGAAATTCGTCGATATCACCGTGCCGCAGGCCGAGGCGATCGGCCTCACCGTGCCGGACGCCGACCTCGTGTGGAACGAGGCCAAGAACAATGGGGCTGGTGGCTACGATTTCGGCGCGGTGGACTGGGACGAATTTTATGCGGTGGTGAAGGGCGAAGGCCCGGTCGCCAAAGAGCGGATGAAGGCCCGCCGCGACGCCTGGGACAATGGCGCCTGGGTGCGTGACGCGGCGGTGGCTTATGCTCAGAAGCGCAATGCGCGCGAGGCGCAGGCCGCGTGAGTAAGGACTGGCCGCTCTGGGAAGTGTTCGTCCGCGCCAAGGGCGGCATGTCGCACCGTCACGTCGGCAGCGTCCATGCGCCCGATCCGGAAATCGCGCTTCGCCACGCCCGCGACACTTACACCCGCCGCATGGAGGGAATCAGCCTGTGGGTCGTCCCCTCGGCGCAGATCGTCGCGAGTGATCCCGCCGACGACGCGCAGAATTTCGATCCGGCCGCGGACAAGATCTACCGCCACCCGACCTTTTACGACATCCCCGACGGCATCACGCATATATGAGGACGGGCAACATCATTCCTCCCCTGCATTTGCAGGGGAGGGGAACCGCCGCAGGCGGTGGAGGGGCCGTTCGCGCCCTTGCGCGGACGGAAAGCAAGAACCTCCCCCGGCTCAAGGCCGGGGTCGGCCCCTCCACCACTCGCTGCGCGAGCGGTTCCCCTCCCCTCGCAATCGAGGGGAGGATTTGATGCCTTCGCTTCCCCCCATTCGCCCCGAGGACGAGGCCGTTGCCGCAAAAAGCCATCCCGGCGGCGCCTTCGACGCGCCGGTGGACGAGGCGCATGGCCGCACCTTGTTCGAACTCGCGTTGCGCCTCGGCGACGACAGCCTGATCCTCGGCCAGCGGCTCGGCGAATGGTGCGGGCACGCCCCCAGCGTCGAGGTCGATCTCAGCCTTGCCAATATCGCGCTCGATCTGATCGGGCAGGCGACGCATTTCCTCACTATCGCCGCGGAAGCGGAAGGGCAGGGGCGCAGCGCGGACGATCTCGCCTTTCGCCGCGACGTGCTGGACTATCGCAATTGCCTGCTGGTCGAGCAGCCGAGCGGCGATTTCGCCCAGACGATGGCGCGCCAATTCCTGTTCTCCGCCTGGCAAAAGCGGCTGTTCGACGGGCTCACGGCCTGCGCCGACGATCGGATCGCGGCGGTCGCGGCGAAGGCCGTCAAGGAAGTCGCCTATCATGAGGAACTGGCGGCCGAATGGGTGACCCGGCTTGGCGACGGGACCGACGAAAGCCGCGCTCGGATGGTGGACGGGCTCGACTGGATGTGGCGGTTCGTGCCGGAATTGTTCGAGGCGGACGAGGTCGTTTCCGACGCGACGACGCGCGGCCTGATGCCGGACCTCGCGGCCATCCGCATCGGCTACGACGCCCGGGTGCGGACCGTGCTGGCCGAGGCCGGCCTCGAAGCGCCCCAAGACCAGCGCCCGATCCTTGGCGGACGGCGTGGTCATCATAGCGAGCATCTCGGGCACTTGCTGGCGGTCATGCAATATCTGCCGCGCACCTATCCGGACGCGGTGTGGTGAT
>JBBSLM010000130.1:0-6147 GCA_038255245.1 Sphingomonadales bacterium | reverse complement strand
GCCAATCGCATCCTCGACGAGATCATGCCGGTCGAGCAGCGGTCTCGGGGCATGCTCAACGACGCGCGGTTGGCGGGCAGTCCGGCGCGGATGGATTTTTCCCGCATACGGGTGCCTACTTTCGTGATCTCCGCCGAGGACGACCGGTTCGGTACGGCCGCCACGGCGCGGGACATCGCCGCCGCGATACCCGGCGCCAGGCTGCTGCTCTTCGCCGACGGCGGGCACATCTGGGTCGGTCACAACGAACAGCTGTGGCGCGCGGTCGCCAACTTCCTGCGGGAAAGCGAGAACCGCGCGCCTGCGTAACAATACGGATATCCGCAGGTCGCCGGAATGCGCTCTTGCCGGCGCGGAGGTGATCATGCGTCTGACTCTGCTATTCGCTGCCACTTTGCCGCTGCCTTTTTTCGGCTCGCCGGCATTGGCCGCAGCCACCAGCGCGCAGCCGATCGGCCGGCCCGCGGCGCCTGCTCCTGGCTCGACCCAGCGACGGGCGATCCTCGACGCGCTGCGGCCTGCGGTGGAAAGGCAGGTGGGCCCAAACGTCGAATTTGTCGTGCGGGAGATGCGCGTGATCGACGGCTGGGCGTTCGTTTCGGCGACACCGCAGCGGCGTGGCGGCCGGCCGATCAACGGGCGCCGCTATTTCCAGGACTTCGAGGAAATGGGCGGGATGGAGGTATCGGCTATTCTGCGCCTTCGCGGCGGCCGATGGACACTTGTCAATCAGGCGATCGGCGCCACCGACGTATGGTATTGCGACATGGGCCCGCCTGGCCTGACCCCACGCTGCGATGGCAATTGACGTCGTCGGTGCCGTCGCGCCCCGTGCGGGCTGGCGTCTGGCGGATGCGTTCGTCGCACTCAACCTCGCCGCCTTTCTGATCATGGGCGCGGTCTTCGCGCTCGACAGGACCCGGCACTATGGCAGCTCTGCCAACATCCCCGAATTCTTCGTTTATGCCAGTGGGATCGCAGCAATCCTGGCGCTCGTCTGGCCGAAAATTCGACGCTTCGACTTTCCGATCGGTCTCCTGCTGCTGGTCGAGGCCGGCATCGTCGCGCATTTCTGCGGCGGGTTCGTCCAGGTCGGCGGGGCGCGGCTTTATGATCAGACACTGCTGGGCATCGGCTATGACAATCTGGTTCACGGATTGAACGCCTTTGCGGGCGCCGCGGTGATCGATCATCTGCTGCGGCAATATCACTTCGGGCCCGCGCTGTGGTACTGGCTGGCGCTGGGGCTGGTGCTCGGCGCCAGCGCCGTCACCGAGATCGTCGAATATGCCGTCCTGCAGATCGTCCCGACCGCAGGGATTGGCGGCTACGACAACAATGCCCGCGACCTGGTCTCAAACCTGGTGGGGGCGCTGGCGTTCCTGCCATTCATCCGCGTACCGGAACCGGCATGACACACCGCTGGCTCGTCGGCGTCGCCGCCATGGTCGCCGCCATTCTCTTCATCGAGCCCGCCGCCGCTCAGCATGAGGGGCCGTGTCGGGGCGAGGCAGGCTACGATGTCACCGTGCGCGGTTTCCGGGCCGCTACCGGCTATATCAAGGTCTATTTATACGCAGACGATCCCGCCGTATTCCTCGAACATGGGCGATCGATCAGCAGTATCGAGATCCCGGTGCGCTCAAGTGCACCGATCCGCTTATGCATGCCCGTACCCAGGCCTGGACGCCATGCGGTCAGCGTGCGGCACGATGTCGATGGCAACCGCGAGCGGATGGATTTCAATGACGGCGCCGGCTTCTCGAACAATCCGCGCCTGTCGATGTTGAACCCAAAGCCGTCGCTGAGGCGAGTGCTCGTGCCGATCGCCGCCGCGCCGGTGCGGGTCGATGTCGTGCTCAATTATCGCTTCGGCCTATCGATACGGCCTGTCTCGCGGTGAAGAAGGGCACGGCCTCGCCCGTCGCGCCTTCGCCTGCTTCTTCGACCAGGCCCACGCGACCTCGCCAGCCTATTGTGAATAACTGCCTGACGGGGGCGAGCACCCACCCAGTTGTCGGTCACGCCCGGTGTTCGCCGCCGGAACAGGCGGACTGAGTGATGGCACTGGCTCCACGCCGCAACCTCGCCGCCGAGCACAAGCCTGCAGCAATCCGCGCGCGCCTTGCTCGGCCGCGGGGCGAAGGTCCGCTGGGTGACTTCGTGCTCGGCGGCGTCGACGGAGTGGTCACGACCTTCGCCGTGGTCGCGGGGAGTGCGGGCGGTCAGCTTTCCCTGGCTGCGGTGCTCATCCTCGGTCTGGCCAATCTGGTCGCTGACGGCTTCAGCATGGGCGTAAGCAACTACCTCGGCACCCGCAGCCGGCAACAGGAAGTGATGCGGGCGCGAGCCGACGAGGCCTGGCAGATCGATGTCGATCCGGAGGGCGAGCGCGCCGAAATCCGGGAAGTCTTCGCCCGCAAGGGGTTTGCAGGAGAAACGCTCGATCAGATTGTCGAGACCATCACCCGCGATCGGGAGGTGTGGATCGACACGATGATGGCAGAGGAGTTGAAGCTGAGCGAGGTCTCCGCACGGCCGCTCCGCGCCGGGCTCGTCACCTTCGCTGCCTTCTCGCTGTGCGGCATCGTGCCCCTGACTCCGTTCGTGCTCGGCGCCGGCGATCTTGACGGCATGTTCCAGCTCAGCCTCATCCTTTCCGCCGGCACCTTCTTCGCGCTCGGCGTTGGCAAGGGAGCCGTGCTCGGACTCCCGCGGTTGCGCTCCGGCGTCCAGACGCTCGCAATCGGCTCAGTGGCGGCGGGTCTCGCCTACGCCGTCGGCATGCTGCTCCATCAAATGTTTGGGATCGGGGTTTGAGCCTCCGCACGTGATCTTCGGCGGCATGGCGCCTGCGCAACTTTGCCTCAACCCTCTTTCTGCCGCTAAACGAAAGCGGAGAGCCGCCGGCTGGAATAGGGACTTCTACGGATAGGGCCGCAGTGCCGGAACCTGCAGAGCATTCTTCGAAAAGGCAATATGCACGGCCGAGGTCTGCCGGCCCACTTGCGGGGCAGGCTCACCGGGCTTGAAGTAGAATTAGCATCTCCTAAATTAGAATACGCTAAAGGAGGTGTGCTTGGTGACTGACGAGGATCTCGAACAATTTGCCGCTCAAGCCGCGGTGGCAGCCTCGGTGCTGAAGTCGCTCGGTCACGAAGGTCGTTTGCGCCTGGTTTGCTACCTTGCCGAGGCCGGGGAAGTCTCGGCCGGCTTGCTCGCCGAGCGGGTTGGGCTAAGCCAGTCGGCTTTGTCCCAGCACCTGGCGAAGCTTCGTGCCGAAGGTCTGGTGGCCACCCGCAAGCAGTCTCAATCGGTCTTCTACCGCATCGCCGATCCAAGGCTTCTCGACCTGCTCCACGCGCTCCACGGCATTTACTGTCCAGCGCTTACCGTCAGCAATTCAAAGGAATCAGACAATGACTGATCTCGCGATTTCGAATGCCGCCAAGCAGGTGCGGGACGTGCTCGCGGGCACGCTCCCTGCTCCCCGGGTCAAGGCATTTTTCGACGAGGCCACTTTCACGGTCAGCTACGTCGTCAGCGACGCCGAGACGAAGAAAGCGGCGATCATCGACAGCGTCTGGAACTTCGATCAGGCTTCCGGCCGGACCAGCTTCGCGTCGGCCGACACGATCATCGCCTACGTCGAAGGCGAGGGCCTCAGCGTGGACTGGATCTTCGAGACCCACGCCCATGCTGACCATTTGTCCGCGGCGCCCTACCTGCAGCAAAAGCTCGGCGGGAAGCTGGCGATCGGTCGCGAGATCGTCACCGTCCAGGGCGTGTTCGGCAAGATTTTCAACGAAGGTACCGAATTCGCGCGCGACGGATCGCAATTCGACCGGCTGCTCGATGACGGCGACACGCTGATGATCGGTAACATGCCATTGGTCGCTCTTCACGTCCCCGGCCACACGCCGGCGGACATGGCTTATGTCATCGGTGACGCCCTGTTCACCGGGGACACCATCTTCATGCCCGATTACGGATCGGCTCGCGCCGATTTCCCGGGCGGCGACGCGCGCCGGCTTTACCGTTCGGTCCGTCGGTTGATGCAGTTGCCCGACGAAACGCGCGTGTTTCTGTGCCACGATTACAAGGCGCCCAACCGCGAAGACTATGTGTGGGAAACCACCATGCTCGTCGAGCGCACCAGCAACGTGCACATGCATGAAGGCGTGACCGAGGACGAGTTCGTCGAGATGCGCACGAAGCGCGACGCGACGCTCGCCATGCCCAAGCTCATCCTGCCGTCGCTTCAGGTTAATATCCGCGCCGGGCACCTGCCGCCGGCCGAGGAGAATGGCAGTCGCTACCTCAAGCTGCCGGTCGATCAGCTATGACCTTCGCCGCTTTCCCTTACGCCCAGCCGCTGCACGGGCTCGCCGGCGGCATCCTGATCGGCCTGGCGGCCGCCATGATGCTGCTCGGGGCAGGCCGTATCGCTGGTGTATCCGGAATCACGGCGCGTGCGACCGGGATCAGCGGCGGCGACATGTCGATGACCAGTGCGTGGGGCTTTCTCGCCGGATTGCCCTTGGGCGCACTGGCCATCGCCCTGACCACCGACTGGTCTGCGGCCGAGTTCGCGTCATGGCCTATCCTGGTTGTTGCCGGGCTGCTCGTCGGCTTCGGCACCCGTATGGGCAGCGGCTGCACCAGCGGCCATGGCGTGTGCGGGGTCAGCCGCCTTTCGCAGCGCTCGATACTGGCCACCGCGACCTTCATCGCCGCGGGCATCGTTACCGTAGCACTCATCGCCCTGTTTGGAGGCGCGTCATGAGCATCGTTCGCAAACTCCTGCCGCCATTGGTTTCCGGAACGCTCTTCGGTGCCGGCCTGACCCTGTCGGGCATGACGGACCCGGCGCGGGTGCGCGGCTTCCTCGACGTCTTCGGGCGCTGGGATCCGACGCTCATGTTCGTAATCGGCGGGGCCGTGATTGTAATGGCGATCGCTTGGCGTCTCCAGTCGCGGATGAAGAGGCCGCTGTTCGGAGAGAAATTCTCCCTGCCGGACCGCAGCGATTTCGACGGTCCTCTGATCGCCGGATCGGCTTTGTTCGGCATCGGCTGGGGTGTCGCCGGACTTTGCCCGGGACCAGCCGTCGCGTCGCTCGCCTTGTCGCCCTTGTCGGTGCTCCCGTTTCTAGCCGCCATGCTGGGCGGGATGGCCATCCACGAGGTTCCTTTGAAGCGATGGCTCCGCCGCCCATACCACGAGGCACGATCATGAAACTTGCTATTTTGTCGCCCGATCTCACCGCTCTCGCGCAGCCATCCGTGGACGAGATCGGCGAGCTCGCCGACCGCGGCTATCGGTCCATCATCGGCAACCGGCCGGATGGCGAGGAGCCGGATCAGCCGGCGTGGGACAAGTTGCGGGCCGCCGCGCTGGCGCGGGGGATCGACGCCGTTCACATTCCTGTGGTCGCCAGCCAGATCACAGAGGCGGATATCAATGCTTTCCGCGACGCGCTCGAGCGTTTGCCCAGGCCGATTGCTGCCTTCTGCCGCACCGGGACGCGCTCGACCTTGCTGTGGGCGCTGACAAACGAGACCTTACTAACGGTCGACGAGCGGATCGGGATCGCCGCCAAGCAAGGCTATGACCTCGTACCATTTCGCGCACTCCTCGACCGGAGGGCGGCACATGCTCAGCCATGATGTTGTCATCGTCGGTGGGGGCGCCGCCGGCATTTCCGTGGCGGCGTCACTGCTTCGCCGCCGCGCAAACCTGGACATCGCCATTGTCGAACCCAACGACACGCATCACTACCAGCCCGGCTTCACTTTGGTCGCCGCCGGCGTTTTCACGCTGGAGCAATTGCGGCGTCCGACGGCAAGCCTGATTCCCAAAGGCGCCGAGTGGCTCAGGACATCGGTCAAGGGCTTCGAACCGCAAAGCGACGCCGTGATCCTCGAAGACGGTCGCCGGCTTCGTTATCGGCTGCTGATCGTCGCCACCGGCAACCGCCTCGATTTCGACGCAGTCGAAGGGCTCGCCGACACACTCGGCAAGAATGGCGTTACCTCGAACTACCGTTCCGATCTCGCCCCCTATACGTGGGAGCTGGTGCGCGGCCTGGCCAAGGGCCGCGCGCTGTTCACGCAGCCGCCGATGCCAATCAAGTGCGCCGGTGCG
>JBBSLM010000129.1:0-6202 GCA_038255245.1 Sphingomonadales bacterium | reverse complement strand
TCGATCAGCTCGGGCAAGAGCAAGCTGAAGTTCATCACAACCGTTGAGAGCGCATGACGCGTCTCTTTCACGTCTCCGACCTGCATTTCGGCCGCGAGGACAAGGCCGCGCTCGATTGGTTCGCGAAGGCGGTTGAAGACGAGCGGCCCGACGCGGTGATCTGCACCGGGGATCTGACGCAGCAGGCGCGCGCCCACGAATTCGCCGCCGCTTCCGCCTGGCTGGAGGCGCTGCCGGTGCCGGTCACGGTCGAGCCGGGCAATCACGATCTGCCTTACTTCAACCCCTACGAGCGTTTCGTCCGGCCCTATCGGCGCTACGGACGGCTGAAAAAGCTGATCGAGCGCCCGCTGGACGTGAAGAATGTGCTGATCGTGCCGCTGAAGACGACCGCACGCTTTCAGCTCCGGCACAATTGGTCCTGGGGCGTCGTGACCCGGCGCGCCTTGGCGAAGACCCTGGCGCTGCTGGAAGGGTCGAGCGAAAATCAGATCAAACTGGTCGCGTGCCACCATCCCCTGATCGACAAGCAGGGATTGCATTCCGCGGGCAAGACGATCCGCGGCCGCGAGGCGCTGATCGCGCTGGCGGGGGCAGGGGCGCATGCCATCCTGTCCGGCCATGTCCACGACCCGTTCGTGCTGGATGTGGAGGTGGGCGAACGAACGATCCGGAAGATCGGCGCGGGCACTTTATCGGAACGGGTGCGCGATAGCGCGCCATCGTTCAACGAGATCACAATCAGCGCGGACGGCGCGATGAAGGTCGAGCATCGCTGGATGCCGGGCGGCTAGCGCACCGCAAGGAGCCCGGAGCGCCCGCGGCGCTCCGGGCTCTAATTGCTATTCGTCCTTCTTGGCGTCGTCCGGATTTTGCGTTCCGGGGGTAAAGCCGTCCGCTTCCTCGGCGGGAGTTGGCTTATATTCCTTCTGGGCCGGCGCGTTTGCGTCGATCGGGGTCTCACCGGGTTTGGGCTCGAGCATGCGACTCTCCTTGACTGAGGAGAATCGAAGCTAGGACGGGCGAAGGCTGGCCGCAACGGCCACAACAGTCATTTCGGTTCGGTTTCGACCGGTTCCACGGTTTCGCCGCGCCGCGCGGCCTCGCGGGCCCGGCGTTCGGCCGCACGCGCCTCGCGGCCCCGGCGCTCGTCTTCCTCGCGCAACCGGCGGCCGGCGGCACGATCGCGCTCACCCTGGCTGGTCGTGACCGCGTCGATGCCCTGATCGACGACCGTCACCGCGGCGCGAACGGGCAGGGTGACGATGTCGAACGCCGTCTTGGCGACGCAGCTCGAAAGGATCGTCGCGGAAGAAGCGAGGAGGATCTTGCGCATGACCAGCGCTTTACCACAAATCCGTTGAAGCTTGCTGAACGATTCGACGCACCCGCGTCAGGCGGCGAGTTCGAGCCGGTTCCGGCCGGCGCGTTTGGCCCGGTACAGTGCCGCATCGGCCTGCTCCAGGACGACCGGGGCGGGCGCGCCGTCCAGCGCGGCGATCCCGGCGCTGACCGTGACGCTTCCGGCCGTGCCGCCGACCGATATTTCCTCGGCGCAGGCGATGCGCAACCGCTCGCAGATGTGCAGCGCCTGATCGAAGCTCGCCCCTTTCAGGAACACGGCGAATTCCTCGCCGCCCAGCCGGCCGACCGAATCGCCGTCGCGCACGATCCGGCGTGCCAGCTTCACGAAGGCGACGAGCACGGCGTCGCCCGCGGCGTGGCCCAGCCGGTCGTTGATCCGCTTGAAATGGTCGAGATCGAACAAGGCGAGGCAGCCGCGCTCCGCCTGGCGTTTGGAAGTCGCGGCCCTTTCGATCTCGCGCATGAAGGCGCGGCGATTGAGCGCGCCGGTGAGCCCGTCGGTCCGGGCCTCCTTTGCCAGCAACCGTTCGCGTTCGTGCCGTTCCTCGACATTGCGGATCGCGTTCACCGCGCCGAGCGGCTGGCCCTGTTCGTCGAACACGCCCTGGGTGCGCGTCTCCATCCACATCTGGGTGCCGTCACGCAGGATCGCGCGATATTCGATCGTCTCGACAGTGCCCGGCGAAGCCAGAACATTCCGATGCGCGGCGCGGAGCCGTTCAATGTCGGCCGGATCGACCAGATCGGTCGCCAGACGACCGACCACCTCTTTGGGTTTGTAACCGCCCAGCCCCTCGATCGCCCTCGAAGCGAAGACGATCTGGCCGGTCCTGTCGATGTCGAGGATGATGTCGGTGGAATGATCGGCCAGCAGGCGGTAGCGATTCTCGCTCGCCTGCAGCCGCTCGAACAGCGTCTTGCGCTGGGCCAGTTCCGCCGCGGGCGGAAGGATGGCGAGCACCGTCGCGGCCAGATAGAATTGCAGGAACTGGAGTTCCGCCTCGCGGCTCGCGACGAATTCCACCACCGGGCCGACGCCGAGCAACGTCGTGCCGCCTCCGATGAGCGCGACGATCCCGATCGACGCGGCGCCGCCGAACCGGCCCAGCCGGAAGGTCGCGATGATCACCGGCAGCCAGGGCAGGAACAGCAAGGATGCGTGCGCGTAAGTGAAGACCGCCAGGGTGGTTGCGAAGACCAGCGACAGCAGCAGGGCCGCCTCCACGATCTGCGTGCGCGGCGAGGTTCGCGCCCAGCGGCGGACATCCCCGCTCAGCACGAGCAGACAGGCCGGCGCGAAGCTGATCGTGCCGAGCGCGTGCCCGGCGAACCAGCGCAGCGCATTTTCGGCGAAATCCGCGCCGTGCAGGGCCGCGACCGTCGCGCCGCCGAGCGCGCTCAGCACGGGCGCCACGATCCCTGCCGCGAGCACGAAAGTGAAGAAGCCGGGCAGCGAATCGAGTGGCGAAGACCGGCCGCGCAGGCGGCGGTAGACGCTCGCCGCCAAAAAGGCCTCGCCCATGTTGATGACGCTAAGCAGTGGCGCCGCCATCATTCCGAAGCCGAACAGGGTGGTCGCTGCCGCGCTGGCAATGCCGCACGCCGTCAGCGCACCGCGCCACTCGCGCCGCGGCGTGGTGAGCAGGAAGGCAGTCAGGATGGCATTGGCGACAAACAGAATCGCGACGCCGTCGCCGAGCCGGGTCGTCGCGATCGTGAAGGAGGCCAGCAGGAAATAGACCAGGCCAAGCGCCACGTGACGAAGCGCCAACTGGTACAGAGCGTTTCCCATCCACGCCGGCTACACGAGCACCCGTTAAGCAATGGCTAGCGCCGCGGTAACTTAATCGGCCTAACTGTCGCACTCGAAACGAAAAAGGCCGGCCAACCAGCTACACTTGACGCGCCGTTCCGATTGTCATAAGTTTCCGTCATGACAGAAACTACAGGCAGAGAAGATTCGCTCCCCGTCGCGGTGCGGCAGTTCGTCCTGCATTGGGGCGACATGGGCGGTCAGTGGGGCGTGAACCGGTCAGTCGCGCAAATCCACGCCTTGCTCTATCTGTCTGACCGCCCGCTCAACGCCGACGAGATCGGCGAGAAGCTTGGGATCGCCAGGAGCAATATTTCCAATTCCCTGAAGGAATTGCTCAATTGGAAGCTGATCCGAAGGGTGCCCGTGATGGGCGAGCGGCGCGAGCATTTCGAGGCGGAGACCGACCTTTGGCAGATGCTTACCCGCATTGCGCAGGGGCGGAAGGAACGCGAAGTCGATCCCGCGGTGGCGGCGCTCAAAACCTGCCGGGCCGAGGCCGAGAATGATCCGCGCATCTCCAAAGTCGCCCGCGGTCGCATCGAGGCGATGCACGATTTCGTGACGACAATGGACGACTGGCATCAGGAGATGATCACCATCCCGCCAGCCCGTCTGATGACGTTGATCAAGATGGGCCGGAAGGTGCTGACCTTCTTGCCGCTGGGACGGACCAAGCCTCCAAAATAGCCTGAACGAACTTCCACCAGGGAGGCTCACGACCACGGGTTTCTCTTACTACAGAACTAGCCGGAGAACAAGAATGGGGATGGCGGCAGCAACGGGAGTTCAGAGACGCTATCGCCTGTGGCGCCGAGCACCGGCGTTGCGCTCGGATGGGACGGCGGAACCGCTTCGCCGCATGTTGAGCGACGCGCGCTGGCAAGCCCTTCCCGTTGCGGTGCGCGAGCGTTTCCGGCGCCGCGTCAAGGCGGGCGCCTGCGTGACCTACGTCGGCGAAGTAGTCGAATGCCGGATGAGCCGTGTCGGCTGGCTGCTGTCCCAGCTTGCCCGTTTCGTCGGGGGGCCCCTGCCGCTGCACCGCGACACGGGCGTACCCGCTTGCGTCACGGTGACGGAGGATATCGCTGGCGGCGGCCAGTTCTGGACCCGCCAATATGGCCGGCGTCGCGGCTTCCCGCAGGTGATCTTCAGCGCCAAGCGCTTCGCCGGGCCGACCGGCATGGAGGAATATCTCGGCCTCGGCTTCGGGATCGCGCTCCGCGCCGCCGTCGAAGGCGGCTCCCTCTGGTTCGTCAGCGACCATTATTTCCTGCGGCTTGGCCGGCTGCGGCTCCGTTTCCCGCGCTGGCTTGCGCCGGGTGACCTCGCCATCGGCCACATCGACTGCGGCGGCGGCCGCTTCCTCTTCCTGCTCGAACTCACCCACCCGCTCGCCGGCGAATTGATCCGCCAACTCGTCATCTTCCAGGATCCCGAAGAAGGAACCGCGTCATGATCGACGGTATGATTGACCCTTGGCTCGGCTGGCTGCTGATCGCGCAGATAGCGATGGGCGCCTTCGACACGCTTTATCACCATGAGCTCACGCAGAGGCTGGCCTGGCGTCCAAGTCAGGCGGCGGAGTTGCGGCTGCACGGCTCGCGCAATTTTATCTACGCGATCGTCTTTCTGGCGCTCGGCATGACCGCGCCGCAGGGAGGCTGGGCGGCCTTACTCATCGTCCTGCTGACAGTCGAAGTGCTGATCACGCTGTGGGACTTTGTCGAGGAGGATCGCAGCCGCTTGCTCCCGGCAACCGAGCGGGTGACGCACACGCTGCTCGCCTTGAATTACGGCCTGATTCTGGCTTTGCTCCTGCCGATCCTGTGGCAGGCGGCGAGTCGCCCGGGGGCGCTGCCCTTCGTCTGGAACGGCATCTTCTCGATCATTTTCACGGTGGCGGCTGTCGGCGTGGTGATCAGCGGCCTGCGCGACCTTGTCGCCGCTGGCCGCAGCGTCCGGATTGCGGAGGGCGATCCCGCGCCTTTGGCTCAGGCCCTGTCCGGCCGCCGGGCCATATTGGTGACTGGCGGAACCGGTCTGGTCGGGACGCGGCTTGTCTCGGCGCTGGCCGGCGCGGGCCATGACGTGACCGTGCTGACCCGCAATCCGGCCCATGCCCGCCATCTGCCCGCGCCGCTGCGCATCGTCACCGACCTCGGCCAGATCGGCAACAGTGAACGGATCGACGCCATCGTCAATTTGGCGGGGGAGGGTATCGCCACCGGCCTGTGGACGCGCCGCCGCCGCGCCGCGATTCTCGCCAGCCGCGTCGAGACTACCAGAGCGCTCTACGCCCTGTGCAAACGCCTCAGCAAAAGGCCGGCGGTGCTGGTCAATGCCAGCGCCATCGGCGTCTACGGCGACGCTGGCGACAAAGTGCTCGACGAAGGCGGCGCCCAGGGCGCTGGCTTCTGCGCCGACGTCTGCGCCGCTTGGGAGGAGGAGGCGGCGCGGCTTACGGCATTGGGACTACGCGTCGTGCGCCTCAGGATCGGCTTGGTGCTGGCAAGCGCCGGCGGCTTCCTCGCCAATCTGCTGCTGCCGTTCGAGGCCGGCCTGGGCGGGCGCATCGGCAGCGGACGCCAATGGCTGAGCTGGATTCATCGCGACGACCTGGTCCGCCTGATCGCCTTCGCAATCGAGGAGCGGGAACTCGATGGCGTGGTCAATGCGGTTGCGCCCAATCCGGTACGCAATGCCGATTTCTCCACCGCGCTCGCCACTGCCTTGCGACGGCCCGCATTCATTCCCCTGCCGGCCGCATTGTTACGCCTGGTGCTGGGCGATTTCGCGGAAGAATTGTTCCTCGCCAGCCAGCGCGTGCTCCCGGTCAAGGGGGTGTTTCACGGCTTCCGCTTTCAACATCCGCGGATTGAGGAAGCATTGGCGCAGATCGTCGGCGCACCACCGCCCGTAGCGCGCCATGCGCGTCGATGCGGTCTTACCGACGCACGGTTGCTCCGGTGACCCCGCGCACGAAAAAGGCGGCCCGTTGCCGGACCGCCCTTTTCTGTTCTG
>JBBSLM010000128.1:0-6208 GCA_038255245.1 Sphingomonadales bacterium | reverse complement strand
GACGGCCGTGCTTACGAGGAGGAAGGATTTGCGCACGGGGGCCTTTTGACGGGTACGCGAGAGAAATCCAAGCGTGGAAAAGCAATCCGGCTCTCGCTAAGCCCCCCGCTCGTCTCGAGCGAAGTCGAGAGACATGTTCGAGCGGAGCCGAGAACCAATGCCTCGACTGCGCTCGGCAGGGTGTCTCGACTTCGCTCGACATGAGCGGGTTGGGTGAAGCAGGGCAGCGAATGAGCGACGAAACTTCTTATACCTATGCCGGCGCCGGCGTGGACATCGCGGCGGGCAATGCCCTGGTGAAGGCGATCGGACCGCTGGCGAAGGCGACGGCGCGGCCGGGGGCGGATGCGTCGCTAGGCGGGTTTGGCGGCTTTTTCGATCTAAAGGCGGCGGGCTATGTCGATCCCTTGCTGGTCGCGGCCAATGACGGGGTCGGCACCAAGCTGAAGCTGGCGATCGATAGCGGGCGGCACGATCAGGTCGGAGTGGATCTGGTCGCGATGTGCGCGAACGATCTGATCGTGCAGGGCGCCGAGCCGCTCTTTTTCCTGGATTATTTCGCGACCGGGAAACTGGACAACGGGATCGCCGAGCGGGTGATCGCGGGGATCGCCGAGGGCTGCCGCATCGCCGGCTGCGCGCTGATCGGCGGCGAGACGGCGGAAATGCCGGGCATGTATGCGCCGGGCGATTATGATCTGGCGGGCTTCTGCGTCGGGGCGGTGGAGCGTGGCCAAGCCCTGACCGGCGACAAGGTGGCGGCGGATGACGTGATCCTGGGGATCGCCTCTTCGGGCGTGCATTCCAACGGTTACTCGCTCGTGCGCAGGCTGGCGGCGGACAAGGGTTGGAAGCTGGATCGTCCGGCGGTGTTCGACTCCGACCGGCTGCTGATCGACTGGCTGATGGAGCCGACGCGCATCTATGTGAAGGCGCTGCTGCCGCTGGTGCGCTCCGGCAAGATCAAGGCGTTGGCGCACATCACCGGCGGTGGGTTGCTGGAGAATGTGCCGCGGGTGCTGCCTGAGCTTCTGCATGCCTGGATCGCGGCCGACGCCTGGCCGCAGCCACGGCTGATGGCTTTCCTGCAGGCGCAAGGCGCGATCGAGCCGGGGGAAATGGCGCGCACCTTCAATTGCGGCATCGGCATGGTCGCGATCGTCGCGCCGGACGAGGCTGCTTCGGTCAGCGCGGCGCTGGCGGAGGCCGGCGAGACGGTGTTCGAGATTGGCGGCGTGAAAGCCGGGATGCGGGGCTGCACGGTCGCGGGCGAACCCGGCGACTGGTCGGCGACGAGCGCCTGGACCGCCTCTCATCATGGCTGAGCCCGTCCGGGTCGGCGTGCTGATTTCCGGGCGCGGCAGCAACATGCTGGCGCTGGCGGAACATCGGCGGCGGGATCCGGCGCGGCCCTACCGGATCGAACTGGTTGCCTCGAACGTGCCGGAAGCGCGCGGATTGGTGCTGGCGCGGCGGCTTGGCCTGCCAGTCTGGTCGCACAGCCATGAGGGGCTGGAGCGTGCGGCGTTCGACGCCCTGGTCGAGGCGGCCTTTGTCGAGCGCGGTGTCGAGCTGATCGCGCTGGCCGGATTTATGCGTTTGCTGTCCCTGGAATTCGTGGCGCGCTGGCAGGGGCGCATCCTGAATGTGCATCCCAGCCTGCTGCCGCTGTACAAGGGACTCGACACCCACAATCGTGCCCTGCTCGCCGGGGATGAGGAAGCGGGCTGTTCGGTGCATGTCGTCACCGCGGACGTCGATGACGGGCCCGTGATCGCGCAGGCCAAGGTGCGGATCTTGCCCCGCGACACGGCGGAGACCCTTGAAGCGCGTGTGCTCGAGGAGGAGCACAAGCTCTATCCGCGCGCGCTGGCGGCTTATGCCGATGCGCTGCGGGCGGGGCGGCTTGGGCTGTCGGCGCCGCCGGGCTGACCTTTGCTTGTCATTCTCGCGAAGGCGGGAGCCCAGAGGTCCATGTAGCCTGGGCCCCCGCTTTCGCGGGGGTGACAAGAGGCTTTAATCCCGGCGCCAGCTCACCGTGCCGTCGGCGGCTACAGTCGTACCCGTCTCCGGGAAATCGCGCGCGGTCAGTGTGGCGATGCGCTGGGCTGCGCCATTCGAGCGGTCGAAAGTCGGGCCGCCGGGGCGTTCCTGGCGGGCGGAGACGATGCGGGCGGAGACGAGTTCACCCTGCCGGTTCACTTCCAGATCCGCGATCGGGGCGAGGCCGGCGGTCTCGCGGACGTTGAAGCGGCCATAGGTCCAGAAATTGCCGAGGCTGTAGGCGATGAAACGGTTCTTATAGACCTCGATCGCGCGCGGGATGTGCGGGCCGTGGCAGAAGACGATGTCGGCGCCGGCATCGACCGCAGTGCGGGCGAAGCGGAACGGATCGCCGCGATTCTCGCCGACGAACGTCTCCGGCGCGCGGGTAACCCGGTCGTGACGCGCGCCTTCGGCGCCGATGTGGCAGGAAACGACGACTACGTCGGAACGGGCCGAGGCCTGGCGGACCATTTCGGTCAGGCGGCTATAGTCGCTGACCTGCAGCAGGCCAGGATTGTGGCCGAAGGCGACCAGGCTGAAGCGGGTGCCGTCGGGCAATGTCTGCACGGCGATGCGGGTGCCTTCCGCGTCCGCGCCGGCAGTGGCGAGGCCGGCATTGGTGAGGTTGCGATAGGTCTCGGCCCTGCCGGGCTCGCCGAAGTCGCGGCTGTGATTGTTGGCGTTGGAGATGAGGGTGAAGCCGGCGCGGCGGAGATATTCGGCGTGGAAAGGCGGGCTCCGGAAGACGAAGCAGAGCGCCGGATTGCCGCATCTCTTGGCATTGTCGGCGCTGGTGTGGAGCGTGCCTTCGAAATTGCCGAACACGACGTCGCCGCCGCGGAAGAGATCGACCAGTTCCTCGCCCAGCACGCCGGCCGGATCGGCACCCGGAGTGATGCGCGGATCGAGGCCGTCATTGGGCCAGTCGCTGCCCATCATGATGTCGCCGACGCCCAGCACGCGGTAGCGGCCGCTGGCGCGCGGGGGCTCCGTCGCGCGGGCCGGCTGTTCCACCGCCACATTGTTCAGCGATTCGGTCGTCATGAACTGCGCCGCGCCGAAATAGGTCAGCGCCGCGATACCTCCAGCAAGTCCGAGCAAAGCCAGGCTCCTCAACGATTGTCCCCTTCCCCCAAAGGCCCCGCTCATTGGTAGCAGGCGGCGCGTCGTACTGCGACGGCCGATTCGGAGTCGATAGGATTTCGCGGCTGATTCGGGCCTGAACGGCACCGGCGAACGGATTCTCTACCGATCCGATGCAGTAAGTTGCACGGCTTGCCGCAGGATTCGTTCCGGTCCGGCATTCCGTCCCGATCGCGTCACAACTCACCGTGTCGATGTTGCGACGGAAAGATTCGCGGGCCAAACGACCGCTCAGGCCACGGGGGTGGCGTTTTTTCTCCCTTAGGCAAGACGTGATCGCGGCAAACCGTCGGTAGTTTTCGACGGCGGTTTTGGCGCGTTCCAGCGCATATTCTGGAGTTTTGAATGTTCTCTCACGGAAAGACTTTGTCCGCGGCCGTTGGCGCCGTGGCGCTTTCCGGCATGATGTTTGTGCCGTCTTCGACTTCCTTCGCCTCGCCCGCGCCCCAGCCGGCTGCCGCTGAAGCGACTGTTCCCCAAATTTCTCCCGTCGCGATTCCCGAAGCGCCCGTTGCGGCGCCGGCCGTCGCGCCTGCGCCAACCCCGGCTCCCGCTCGCGGTCGCGGCGTGATCGGCACGTCCGAAGCGCCGGCGGCGCCCACCCGTACCGCCTCGACCGAGATCGACAGCGAGCTCGAATGCCTGGCCAAGGTTGTCCTGCACGAGGCCGGCAACCAGTCGCGCGCCGGCCGGATCGCGGTCGCCGAAGTGGTGATGAACCGCCTCCAGGATCCGCGCCGCCGCTTTGGCAGCACGATCTGTGGCGTCGTCCTGCAGCGCGGCCAATTCTTCAACGTCAATTCCTACCATCCGCAGCGCCGCGACGCGCGCTGGGCGGCAGCGGTGCAAGTCGCCCGTCAGGTCCGCGAGGACATGCAGGACGGCGATCACGCCGAAGTCACCAATGGCGGCCTCTTCTTCCGCAACAGCTCGGGCGCGCAATTCCGCGGCCGCCAGCGCACGGTGACGATCGGCGCGCATCACTTCTATCGCTGATCTCTCGACTTCGCTCGAGATGAGCGGGGCCGGATAGACTACTGAACGGGCTCCGGCGCTGCGGCTTCGGGGCCCGTTTCCGTTTCAGGGGCCGAGTCCTGGCCGGGGAAACGCGCGTTCTGGACGCCTTTCCACCAGCCGCGCATCGCATCGACCGGCGCTTCGAGCTTCGCGGTTGAGATGATTTCGAACCAGCCTTCGGCCGCGCTCACGACGCGCTCGTTCACGGCGCCGGGCTTCAATTCGTAGGACCAGGAGCGGATCGAGCCCGCGTTGAACAAGGCCAGGAAGATCCCCGCGGTCGCGATCACCGTGAAGGTCCAGGCGAGCGGATTGGGCAAGGGCGCATCCGGTTCGGGCAGGTCGACCGGCGACAGCGTGTTGGCGAGGCCTTCGTGGTCGGGCAGCGCCCCTTTCGCCGGCTCGGTGGTCGCGACTTCCTCGCGGGCATTGTCCGCCTCGACGGTCGTGTCGCAAATCTTGTCCTCGTCGCTCACCGCCTGCTTCCTAGAATTGGTAGTAGATGAATGGCGCGACCCCTTCGGGCCGCATCGCGTCGATGATCAGGATCAATACGCCGATGCCGAGGCCGACGAGCATGGCCGGCATCGCCCGCACGCGGATCGCGACATTCTGGATCGCGCGCGGCGGCAGCGCATGCAGCGCCATGCCGAAGATAATCAGACCGAGCATCAGGGGCGTCAGCAAGGCGCTCTCCCCGCCCCCGCCAAGCCCGCCGAGGAAGGCCATGGCGTCGGCGAAAGTGTGCGAGCGGAAGAATATCCAGCCCAGCAGGACGATGTGGAAGGTGATGATGATGCCGAGGAAAGCGGGCAGCGTTGGTGCGCCCTTCGGCTTGAATTCGCGCCACAAGCGCTCGATCGCCAGCACCCCGCCGTGCAGCGCGCCCCAGATCACGAAGTTCCAGCTGGCCCCGTGCCACAGGCCGCCGAGCAGCATGGTCGTGCCCAGCGCCAGGCAGAGCCGGGTCAAACCGTGCCGCGAGCCGCCCAGCGAGATGTAAAGATAGTCGCGCAGCCAGCTCGACAGGCTGATGTGCCAGCGCCGCCAGAAATCCTGCAGCGAGCGGGCGCGATAGGGCTGGTTGAAATTGTGCGGGAAGCGGTAGCCGAGCAGGGCCGCGAGGCCGATCGCCATGTCGCTATAGGCCGAAAAGTCGCAATAGATCTGCACCGCATAGCCGTAGGCGGCGAAGGTCAAATCGGTCGGGCTGTGCGCGGATGGATCGAAGAAGACCGGATCGACGAAATTGATCGCGAGCTCGGAGGCGACGATGCTCTTCTTGAACAGGCCCCAGGTGATCAGCAGCACGCCCATCGCCGCCATGCCGCGGGTGATGCGCGGCGCCTCCTGAAATTGCGGGATCAAATGCGAAGCGCGCACGATCGGGCCGGCGACCAGATGCGGGAAGAAGCTCATCAACAGGGTCATGTCGAGCAGGCTGGCGGGCTCGGTCTGCCGCCGGAACACGTCGATGACGTAGCTCATCCCCTGGAAAGTGAAGAAGGAGACCCCGACCGGGAGGATCACTTCCATGATGTAGAGGTCGCGTTCCCAGCCGATCGCGTGGAGGGTCGCGGAGACCTGCTCCATGAAAAAGCCGTAATATTTGAAGAAGCCCAGGATCAGCAAATTGAGGGCGATGCCGAGGATCAGCCAGGCCCTGCGCGCGCGCTCATTGTCGCCGGACGCGAGGATCAATCGCGCCGCGCCCCAGTTGAGCACGCCGCTGAGGATCAGGAGGGCGACAAAGCGCCAGTCCCACGCGCCGTAGAAGATCCACGACGCCGCGAGCAGCATGATCTTGCGCCATTCGTTGGAGCGCTGGAGGCTCCAGGCGACGAGGAAAACGCCAAGAAAGAACCACCCGAAGGTGAGCGTCGGGAACAGCACTTACGGTCGCCGGCGCGCCGTATCGGACGGCTCCTGACCCTGGCCCGGATGAAGGAAGCGGGGACGCTGTTGCTGCTGCGCTGGAGCCGGAGCCACCGGCAGCGCCGTG
>JBBSLM010000127.1:0-6322 GCA_038255245.1 Sphingomonadales bacterium | reverse complement strand
GCGGGCGCTTCCTCGGCAGCCGGAGCCTCGGCCTCGACGGCGGGCGCCTCTTCGACGACTTCCGGCTCAGGAGCGGGGGCAGCGGCGGCTTCAGCGGCGGCTTCAGCGGCGGCGGCTTCCTTGCCCGCACGCTCCTCGGCGCGCTCCTTGGCCTTCTCGCCGGCTTCGCCCTTCTTCGGATTGTTCTTGGCACTACGCTCGCGGACGCCGGCGGCGTCGAGGAAGCGGGCGACGCGGTCGCTCGGCTGGGCGCCGACGTCCAGCCAATGCTTGGCGCGGTCGCCGTCGATCTTCACCCGCTCGGGATCGTCCTTCGGCAGCATCGGATTGTAGCTGCCGATGCGCTCGATGAACTTGCCGTCACGCGCCGTGCGGCTGTCGATGACGACGATCTTGTAATAAGGGCGCTTCTTCGCGCCACCTCGGGAAAGACGAATTGCAACAGCCATTTAAAAGTCCTTTCTGGTATTCAATATCAAAATATCGTCACCCCGGACTTGATCCGGGGTCCACCTGCTTCCCCTGGTTGGAAGGAAGAAGGTGGATGCCGGATCAAGTCCGGCATGACGGGTCGGTTACGCGATCACTTGAATTTCTTCGGCTTCATGAAGGGCGGTTGGCCGCCCAGGCCGGGAAGACCGCCGCCGGGAGCGGGCAGACCCTTGGCGAAGTCCGCGGGCAGCGCGCCCATCGCGTCCTTCATGCCGCCGCCGCCGAACATCGACGCGAGCTTGCCCAGGCCGCCCATCTTGCGAATCTTCTTCATCGCATTGGCCATTTCCTGATGCATTTTCAGGAGCTTGTTGACCTCCTGCACGGTGGTGCCGGAGCCCTTGGCGACGCGGATCTTGCGCTTGGCGTTGAGCAATTCGGGCTTGGCCCGCTCCTTCACCGTCATCGAGCCGACGATCGCGTCCATCCGGTTCAGCAATTTGCCCGAGCCATCGACCGCATCGACCTGACCCTTCAGCTTGCCCATGCCAGGCATCATGCCGGCGAGCGCGCCGAGGCCGCCCATGCGCTGCATCTGCTGCAACTGCATGCGCAGATCGTTCAGGTCGAACTTGCCCTTGGCCATCTTGGCCGCGAGCGCTTCGGCCTCGCCGGCCTGGATGGTTTCCTGCGCGCGCTCGACCAGGCTGACGATGTCGCCCATGCCGAGGATGCGGCCGGCGACGCGCGACGGGCTGAACGGCTCGATCGCGTCGAGCCCTTCGCCGACGCCGGCGAATTTGATCGGGCGGCCCGTGACGGCACGCATCGACAAGGCCGCGCCGCCGCGCGCGTCGCCGTCCATGCGGGTCAGCACGACGCCGGTCAGCGCCACTTCCTCGGAAAAGATGCGCGCGGTGTTAACCGCGTCCTGGCCGGTCATCGCATCGGCGACGAGCAGGATTTCGTGCGGAGAAGTTTCGGCCGCGATCGCCTTCATCTCGTCCATCAGCGCCTGATCGACCGACAGGCGCCCGGCGGTGTCGAGCATGACGACATCATAGCCCTGCAGGCGGGCGGCCTGGACGGCGCGCCGGGCAATATCGACCGGCGGCTGGCCGGGGACGATCGGCAAGGTGGCGACATCCGCCTGGCGGCCGAGCACGGCGAGCTGCTCCTGCGCTGCCGGCCGCTGGACGTCCAGCGAGGCCATCAGCACCTTCTTGCCCTCTTTACCCTTCAGCCGCTTGGCGAGCTTGGCGGTGCTGGTCGTCTTGCCCGAGCCCTGCAGGCCGACCATCATGATCACGGCCGGCGGGGTGACTTCAAGGCCGAGCCCGGCTTCCTCCGCGCCGAGCATTTCGACCAGCGCGTCATTGACGATCTTGACGACCTGCTGGCCCGGCGTGACCGAGCGCAGGACCTGCTGGCCGACCGCCTGCTCGGTCGCCTTGTCGACGAATTCGCGCACCACCGGCAGCGCCACGTCCGCTTCGAGCAGGGCGATGCGGACTTCGCGCATCGCGCCGCGCACATCGGCTTCGTTCAGCGCACCGCGGCCGCGGAGGCGATCGAAGACGGTGCTCAGCCGTTCGCTCAGACTGTCAAACATGCGTGTTCAAGTCCCAACCAAGCAAAAAACGCCGGCGGGCGAAAACTCGCCGGCCAGCGTGCATCCCATCCGAGACGCTTCTGTGAGAGCGGGCATCTAGGCGGCGCGACTTCTGGGGTCAAGGTCGGAGGCGCTTGGCGGTGCGACGCCGACGCGCTAGCCTCGCGCCATGCCCAGACCCCGCCTTCTCGCCGCAGCGACGCTGCTCGCTGTTTGCAGCCCGCTGCCTGGCCTCGGCGCACAGCCCACCGTCGTGCCAGTGGACAGCTTTCGCTTCGAACGCGTCGATTCCATCGAACAGATGCAGGCGGCGCTGCGCCGGATGTTCCGGGTCGGCTCGCCGCGCGCGGAGCTTCGGCGGCGGTTCGTCGACGAAGGCGGCGCGACGCCGATCACGCATCCAGGCAGAGCGGGCACCGAAAAGTACCTCTACGATATCGACCTGTGCGGATATTATGTCTGGCGCTGGAACATCAGCGCCGATTTTGGTTCGTCCGACGGGCTTCGGCAAATCTATCTGAATGGCGAGCCGATCCTTGCCGATGGCGAGAGCGAGCCCGCCTTTGACGCGGAGGCGGCCCGCAGAGTTCGCGGCACGCGTGTGTTTCAGATGAGCCGGGCGCGACCCGAGGCGGCGCGGGGCGAATCCAGCCTCGGCTTCGTCCTGATCGACGGAGATGGCGATCTGGAAACATGGGCTGACCAATTGCTGATCGGCGGCGGCCCGACCCGGCCTCATCCGGCCGACATGGGCCGCCTGCGCGCCTACAGCGTCGCCTGGTGGCGCTCGATCTTCGACAGTGACGCGGCGGCGCGGATCGTGCCTTATTCCGGCGACTGTGCGGCGGCTGAACGCGCGCTCGCCCGGCGATAGGCGTTCGCCAGCGGATTTACCCGTTCTTCACCCGCTTTGGCTTAATCCCCTGTCCGAAGGGACAAGAACGAGTGCCGAAGCTGGGGCTTATTCCCAATGGCCGTTCGGGCCGGCGCACGTCGGCGGTGCGGGACCTCGTCGTCCTGTTGCTGGCGCTCGCCTTGCTCGCTTTGTTCCTCAGCTTCAACATCAGCCAGTTTGAGGGCTTCGGCGCCTGGCTCGCGCAGATGGGCGCGGACAATAGCCGGATCATCGTCGGCCTGCTGCTGCTCAACCTGGCCATCACCCTCTATGGCTGGCGGCGCTACCGCGACACGGCGCGCGAGCTGGTTGAGCGGGCGGCGGCCGAGCATCGCGCTTATGAGGCCGCGTCCACCGATCCGCTGACCGGGCTCTACAATCGCCGCGCCTTTGTGCAAGCGACCGGGGAATTGCTTTCGATCGCCCAGCGGCGGCGGCGGGCGGTCGCGATGCTGATCGTCGATGTGGACGGCTTCAAGCATGTCAACGAAGTGCACGGCCATTCCACCGGGGACAATCTGCTGCGCTGCGCCGCCGAAGCCGTGGCGCGGCTCGCGCCGACCGGCGCAATCGTGGCGCGGCTGGGCGGCGACGAATTCGCCATCGCCTTCGCCTGCGAACCCGACGAGGTCGCCGACGCCGGCCGGATCGCCGACGCCCTGGTCGATCGCCTCGGCTCGCCGTTCAACCTGGGCGGCGTCCATACCCATGTCAGCGCCTCGGTCGGCGTCGCCCGCTCGAGCAACGATTGCCACACCGTCAGCGCGCTGATGCGCCGCACGGACATCGCGATGAGCGCGGCCAAGAAGGCCGGGCGCGGCCGCTTCGTGTGGTTCGACGCCAGCATGGAGCGCGAACTGGAGGCCCGCAATTCGATCGAAGCGGGGCTGCGCGAGGGCATTCCGAAGGGCGAGATCGTCCCCTATTTCGAGCCGCAGGTCGATCTGGTCACGCAGAGCCTGCACGGTTTCGAGATGCTGGCGCGCTGGGATCATCCAGATCGCGGCCTGGTCTGCCCCGACGAGTTCATTCCGATCGCCGAGGAAGCGGGCCTGATCGGCGACCTGTCGCTGGCCGTAATGCGCCGGGCGTTCGAGGAAGCGCGCGGCTGGGACGCGGGCCTGTCGCTTTCGGTCAATATTTCGCCGGTGCAGCTGAAGGATCCGTGGCTGGCGCAGAAGTTGACCAAATTGCTCGTCGAGACGGGTTTTCCGGCCGAGCGGCTGGAGATCGAGATCACCGAAAGCTCGCTGTTCGAGAATCTGGGTCTCGCCCAGGCGATCATCTCGTCCTTGCGCAACCAGGGCATCCGCCTCGCGCTGGACGATTTCGGCACCGGCTATTCGTCACTGGCGCATCTGCGCGCGCTGCCGTTCGAGCGGATCAAGATCGATCGCAGCTTTGTCGGCTCGATCAACGACAATCCCGACAGCGTCGCCATCGTCACGGCGATCACGAGGCTCGCGGAAAGCCTGAAGCTGGCCGTCACCGCCGAAGGGATTGAGGACGACCGGGTCGAGGGGCGGCTCAGAAGCATCGGCCGCTATACCGGCCAGGGCTATCTGTTCGGCCGGCCGATGCCGGCGAGCGACGTGCGCGCGATGCTCGCCCAGCGCGGCTTGCTGCCCGGCCCGGGCGCGGCGGTGCCCCTGCCCGTCTCCTCGCCCGCGCGGCGCGTCGGCTAGCCTCCCTCGGCTAGGCACCCTCGGCTAGGCTTGCTCGGCTAGACTTGGCACCAGCCGCCACCTAAGTCCGCGGCCTTATGGGCAGGCGGTTTCACAAGATGCAGGGCCTCGGCAACGACTTCGTCGTGTTCGATGCGCGCGTCGAACCGCTGGGGCTCTCGTCCGAGCAGGTGCGTCGCGTCGCCGACCGGCGGCTGGGAGTCGGCTGCGACCAGTTGATCGTACTCGAGCAATCCGACGCCGCGGACGTAAAGATGCGCATCTTCAACGCCGATGGCGGCGAGGTCGGCGCCTGCGGCAATGCGGCGCGCTGCATTGCCATGCTGCTCAGCGGCGACGTGCGGATCGAGACTTTTGGCGGGATACTCAGCGGCGAGCAGGCGGAGGGTGGCGCCACCGTCGATCTCGGCCGGCCGCGTTTCGATTGGGACGACATCCCGATCGCCTACCCGATGGACACCGCCGCCATGCCGGTCGCGTGGGATGACCTCATCCAGCCGTTCGCGGTGAACGTCGGCAACCCACATCTGGTGTTCTTCGTCGATGACGAGACGACGATCGACCTTGCCCGGCTGGGGCCGATGATCGAGCATGACCCGCTCTTCCCGGAGCGGATCAACGTCAATGTCGCCAGCGTCGTGGACGGCGCGCTGCGGCTGCGCACCTGGGAGCGCGGGGCGGGCCTCACCCCCGCCTGCGGGACCGGCGCCTCGGCGAGCGCGGTGGCGGCGATCGCCCGCCGGCTTTTGCCGTCTCCCGTGGAGGTTCGGCAGGCGGGCGGCGCCGTGAGCGTGGCTTGGACACCCGGAAGCGGCGTGCGCATGACCGGGCCGGCTACCTCTGTTTTCACGGGCGAAATCGACCTGTGAGCGTCGAGGTGATCACCCTCGGCTGTCGCCTGAACGCCGCCGAAAGCGCCGCGATGCGCGCGTTCACGGCGGATGACGACCTCGTCATCGTCAACAGCTGCGCGGTGACCAACGAAGCGGTGCGCCAGACCCGCCAGACCATCCGCCGCGCCAAGCGCGCGCGCCCCGAGGCGCGGGTGGTGGTGACCGGCTGCGCGGCGCAGGTGGAGCCGGAGACATTCGCGGCGATGCCCGAGGTGAGCCGGGTGGTGGGGAATGCGGAGAAATTGACCGCCTCCCTGTTGTCATCCCCGCGAAAACGGGGACCCAGCGGCGCGGAAAACTGGGTTCCCGCTTTCGCGGGAATGACAGACCAGGCCGAAACCCTAGTCTCCGACATCTTCGCCGTACGCGAGACCGCGCCGCATCTCGCCGCCGCCTTCGCCGAACGCGCGCGGGCGTTCCTCGAGGTGCAGAATGGCTGCGACCATCGCTGCACTTTCTGCATCATTCCCTATGGCCGCGGGAACAGCCGATCGGTTCCGGCGGGGTTGGTCGTCGATCAGGTCAAGGCTCTGGTCGATCAGGGCTATCCGGAGATTGTGCTGGCCGGCGTGGACGTCACCAGCTACGGCCCCGATCTCCCCGGCGCGCCGTCGCTCGGCAGTCTGGTCGAGCGCATCCTGCGCCACGTGCCTGATCTGCCGCGCCTGCGCCTCTCCTCCCTCGACTGCATCGAACTGGACGACCGTTTGTTCGACCTCGTCACCGGCGAACCGCGCGTCATGCCGCATCTGCATCTCTCGCTGCAGGCCGGCGACGACATGGTGCTGAAGCGGATGAAGCGCCG
>JBBSLM010000126.1:0-6437 GCA_038255245.1 Sphingomonadales bacterium | reverse complement strand
GTGCAGCCGTGCAGACCGAGCGCCAGGATTGCGAGGGCAAGGCTGCGCATGACTCTTCCTTTCATTTCGCCGAAAAGCGCCAGACGATGACGTTGCGGTAGCTCTGTCCAGGGTCGAGCCGGGCGGAGCCGAAATCGGGGCGGTTCGGCGTGTCGGGAAAGAGCTGCGGCTCCAGCACGATGGCGTCGCCCATGCGGTAAAGGCGGCCAGACTTGCCGACGCTGCTGCCGTCGAGGAAATTGCCGGAATAAAATTGCAGGCCGGGCTGGTTCGACAGCAGCTCCAGCACCCGGCCACTCGCCGGATCCTCGACGCGAGCAACCAGGCGGGGTTCGAGTGCGACCTCGCGCGCGACTATCCAATTGTGGTCGTAGCCGCGACCGAAGCGGATCTGCTCGTCGTCGGCGTCGCGGACGCGATCGCCGACGATGCGCGCCGTGCGAAAGTCGAAGGGGGTGCCATCTACGGCGCGGAATTCGCCGGTCGGGATCGCGGTCGCATTGGTCGGCAGATAATCATCCGCGAAGATGGTGAGGCGATGGCCCATCGCGCCTCCCGCAGCGCCCTCCCCCGCCAGATTCCAGTAAGCGTGATTGGACAGGTTGACGAGCGTCGGGCGGTCGGTGGCGGCGCGATATTCGACCGCGAGCGCATCATCGTCGGCGAGGCTGTAGGTGGCGGTGACGGTGAGCGTGCCGGGATAATTCTGATCACCGTCCGGGCTGACGAGGCCGAGGGTGACGCTCGCCGGGCCATCCCCGGTGCCGAGGACCTCCCAGACGCTTTTGTCGAAGCCCTTCTCACCGCCGTGCAGCGAATTGGGGCCGTTGTTGACCGGCACCTGATAATCCTTGCCATCGAAGCGGAAGCGGCCGCCGGCGATGCGATTGGCGACGCGGCCGACGGTCGAGCCGAGATACTGCGGCTGGTCGAGATAGTCCTGTAGCGTCGCATGACCGAGCGCGACGTCGGCGAATGTGCCTTCGCGGTCGGGGACCAGCACGGACTGGATGCCGGCGCCGTAACTGATGATCCGCACCTGCATGCCCCGGGCATTGGTGAGGGTGATCGCCTCGACCGGGATGCCGTCGGCATGACCGAAGGGCTCGCGCTGCACGCCGGCTGCTCTTGATGCCTCGGCTTGCATTTGCGCGTCGACCCTTTCTGAAATTGATTTATATGATAATATCTCTGCCCTAGCCCAGCCCAGTCCGGCGCGGAAGTGCCGGATCACCCCGCCCGGCGCGTTCCCGGCGGATCATGGAGTAAGATGTGCGCAAGCTGATCCTGTCCGCTCTGGCCCTGTTGGCCACCACCTCCACCCCAGCCGTCGCCAACGACCCGCCGCCGTTCGTGCCGGTGTTCAGCACGAACTTTCCCGACCCCTTCATCCTGCCGGCCGGGAACGAATTCCTCGCCTACGCCACCAATGCCAATGAAGGGCGCGCCAACGTGCAGATGGCGCGATCGACCAACCTGGTCGACTGGGACTTCGTGCGGAATGGAGAGGCGCTGCACGACGCGATGCCGGACCTGCCACCCTGGGCGCAGGAAGGCTGGACCTGGGCGCCGGAAGTGATCCCGCATCAGGATCGCTATCTGCTCTATTTTACCGCCCGCGAGCGTCGCTCGGGCAAGCAATGCGTCGGCGTCGCTGCGGCCGCCGATCCACGCGGCCCGTTCACCAGCCAGGCGACCGAGCCTTTGGTGTGCCAGCGCGATACCGGCGGCACGATCGATCCCGCCGTGTTCCGCGATGCCGACGGCGCGCTCTATCTCTATTATAAGAATGACGGGAATGCGGTCCGCCTGCCGACCGACATTTTCGGCCAGCGTCTGTCAGCGGACGGCCTCACGCTGACCGGCGAACCGGTGGCGCTGCTGCGCAACGACCGGCCGTGGGAAGCCCATGTCATCGAATCGCCGACCATGGTTCGACAGGGCGACAGCTACATCATGTTCTTCTCGGCCAACCATTTCGGCTGGGAGGAGCATCAGCGGCTCTCGCCCTACGCGATGGGCTTCGCACGCTGCCAGGGGCCGATGGGGCCGTGCGTCGATCATCCCGGCAACCCGATCCTGTACAGCTATCACGACCGCCAGGCGGGCTGCTTGAGCGGACCCGGCCATCAGGCGGTGTTCGAGGCAGGCGGGCGGCAGTTCATCGTCTTCCACGCCCATGGCGCCCGCAGCGGCTGCCGCCGCGGTGACCTTGGCCGCTACATGTATGTCTCGCCTTTGCTCTGGCGAGACGGCGCGCCGCAGGTCGGAGTAAGCCTGCGCCCGGCGGCGGCGGCGCGGACCCGCGACTGATACGAAAAAAGGGGCGGACAGCGCGAAGCTGCCCGCCCTTTTTTGATGCGATCGATCAGAGGCGGAAGCGCAGGCCGAGGGAGACGGTGGTCTCCTCATAGCGCAGGAAGCGCGGATATTCCGCGCGCGGTGCGCCGTTGCGGCCGGATTCGAGCGTGACGCCGAATGGCTCCATCAGGATGTTGGTCCAGTCGAAGAAGATCGTCGCATTCTCCCTTATGTTGTAGTTCAGGGAGAAATCGACGCGGTCGCCTGGCTGGACATATTCGAGGTAAAGATCGTCGCCCCGATTCTGCCGGGAATCCAGATACTCACTGCGCTGATTATAGGTCAGGCGGGCCGAAAGCGGGCCGTTCTCGTAGAGGCCGACGATGTTGTAGGACCATTCCGACACGCCCAGGATGTTATCGAGATCGAATCCCCCGGTGTTGTTCGGGAACCCGGTCTTGGCATCGAGATAGGTCAAATTGGCCTGGATGCCGAAATTGCGCAGGAAGCTGGGCACCCCGCCAAAGTCGAAGAAGGTTTGCACCTGGAATTCGGCGCCGTCGATCCGGCCTGCACCGGTGTTGACCGGCTGATCGATCAGGAGACGTCCGAGGGTCGGATCGTTCAGCTCCACGATCTGGCGCTGGACGAAGCCGAACAGGTCACGTCGGAAGATCGTGGCCGAGGCGAAGCCGGTGCGCGAGAAGTAATATTCCAGACTCGCGTCGTAATTGTCCGACGACAGCGATTGAAGAAACGGATTGCCGGTCGATCCGCGGCGCGTGTTGTCCAGCGGATCGAGCGGACCCAAGGTCCCCGACGGGTTCAAATCCGCGAAATTCGGACGCGTGCGGGTCTGGGTCGCGGACAGGCGGATCTGCAGCTCCGGGGTGATGCGGGCGCGGATGCTGGCGTTCGGCAGCCAGTCGGTAAAATCCGAGCCGGAATTGAGCTGCGGGATCGGACCCGGGACGCCGCCTTCGACCTGAACCTTGGTCTGTACGCCGCGAATGCCGACGACCGCGGTCAGCCACTCGCCGATGCCGACATTGACCTGCGCGTAGCCGGCCATCGTTTCCTCCCGCGCGTCGAACAGGGTCGGGGCCACGATATCGGCAACGGTGTAGCCGCCACCGCCGCGCGTGATCACGAACTGCCGCAGCGCTCCCAGATTTTCGCGGACGCTGCCATAGGTCGGGGACAGGAAGCTGTATCCTCCGCCCCCCGCGCCGCGGAAGCCCTCGGGCGTCAGCTCGAACGTAAGCGGCAATGCGCTGGACGGAATATTCTGTCCCCGGAAACCGGCAAAGCGGTTGCCGAACTCCCGATGAGCTTCCCGGTCGGTATAGCGCAGACCAGCCTCGACGCTGCGCAGGAAGCCAAAATCGCTGACCGTATAGGTCGCGTCGAAGCGCGCCTGCCAATCCTGGCCGGTTGATTGCTGCTGTTCCTCATAGAGGCCGTCGAACAGGAAATTGCCAATGTTGGTCGGATCGAACCCACGGATCGTGAAACCGGGCCGCTCGAGATCGAAATCGACGCTGGTGCCGCCCTGGCCGGCGAAGATCCGGTCGACGGATTCGGTGGAGCCGGTGAACGTGGTATCGGTGCGAGCCACGTCGAGCGCGAGGCGCAGCGGGCCGCTTTCCCAGATCGCGCCGACCGCGACCTGGTAGGTGTCCGTCTGGTTGAAGGTCGCGCCCTGGAAGGTGAAGATCGGATCGGCGAGGCCGTTGATCGTGCCGCTGGACAGCAGGTTGGTGCCGGGGCGGAGGACCAGATTCGTGTAGGAACCGCCGCCATAAAGCGGCACGGCGATCAGGCGATCGTCGATCTTGTTGCGGAAACCCTGCCACAGCCCTTCCGCATAAATTTCGAAATTGTCGCTTGGGCGCCATTGCAGCGCGATGTTGACCGACGGTCGGACGCGGTTGCCGGAGCGGTAGAAGAGGCGCTGGATATCGGGGAAGCGGACCGTCTGTCCGTTGATGTTCGGATCGGCGATGAAGTCCGTGTTGGACGGCTCGGAATCGAGATAGTTGAACTCGGTGTAGGAGAAGTTCAGCAGCGCGCCGAACTCGCCGTCGCCAACATCCCAACGGTCGGTGAGCAGCGCGTTGAAGTTCGGCGTGATCTCCCCGGCCTGGGCCGAATAAAGCCCCCAGACGGATGCGGAGATCTGACCTTCGTTGAAATCGAACGGCCGGCGGGAGCGAACGTTGACGAGGCCGGCGAGACCGGGTTCGACGAGGTTGGCGGTCGAGGTTTTGAACACCTCAAGCGCGGCGATGTTCGAGGATGGGAAATCCTGCAGCGCGACCACGCGGGTCTCGGCGGTGAAAATCTCACGGCCATTATAGGTCGTGGTGAAATCGGGCAGGCCGCGGACCAGGACGCGGGACGCCTCGCCGCCCGTGCGGACCACCTGCACGCCGGGGATGCGGGCGGCGGTATCGGAGACCGCCAGATCAGGGAGCTTGCCGATATCCTCGGCGACGACCGCGTCGATGGTCTGGGCCGAGTTGCGGCGCAGGTTGCGGGTCGATTCCAGCGATTCGCGAATGCCGGTGACGACCATCTCGCCTTCTTCTGGCGGGGCGTCCTCGGGCTGGGCAGCGGCAGTGGCGTCCGGCTGCGCCGATGCATCGAGCGTTGTGCTCGCGGCAGGGCCATCCTGCGCCAGAGCAGGGGCGGCAAAGCTGGCGAAAGCGGCAATCGAAGCCGAGCAGCGAACGAACGTCCTTACGCGCATAGCGCAATCCTCCCTTTGCATTACGCATCGGCCGCTCGTGGCCGCGGCTCTTGTTACGCACCCGATATAGGAGGCAGGATTTCCGGCTGACAAGCCATTTATAAGATTTATCGGACAGGCGTGTGACTCCGGTCACACTAATCCATGTTAACGACTCCGCCGGTCACCATTCGGCGACGCTGCCGTCGGCGTGCCGCCACACCGGATTGCGCCAGCGATGGGGTTCCTTGTCCGCCGCGCGGACCGCGGCTTCGTCAATCTCGACGCCGAGTCCGGGGCCGGTCGGAATCGGCAAATGGCCGTCGACCGGTGTCAGCGCTTCGGGATTGGCGCAGAAGCTCAGCAGATCGTGGCCTTCGTTATAATGGATGCCGAGCGATATTTCCTGGATCACCACATTGGGTGTGCAGGCCGCCAGCTGCAGGCAGGCAGCGAGCGCGACGGGACCAAGCGGGCAATGCGGCGCGACCGCGACGTCGTAGCTTTCCGCCATCGCCGCGATCTTGCGGCATTCGGACAGGCCGCCGGCGTGGCTCAGATCGGGCTGGATGATATCGACCGCGCCGCTGGCCAGGAACGGTTTGAAGTCCCAGCGCGAATAGAGCCTCTCGCCGACCGCGATCGGGATGCTGACGAGATTCGAAAGCTGAGTCAGCGCCTCGGGATTTTCGGAGAGGATCGGCTCTTCGATGAAAAGAAGCCCCAGCGGCTCGAGGAGCTTGGCGAGCTGTTTCGCCATCGGCCGGTGGACGCGGCCGTGAAAGTCGAGGCCGACGTCCATTCCCTCGCCCTGCGCCGCCAGCACCCGCTCAACGACCTCGTCGAATTTGGGAGCGGCCAGATAATCGATGTCCGCCGTTGCGTTCATCTTGATCGCGGAAAAGCCCTGCTCGCGCCGGGCGCGGGCGGCCGAGGCGACATCGTCCGGCCGGTCGCCGCCGATCCAGGCGTAGGCGCGAATCTTCTCACGCACCTTGCCGCCCAGCATTTCCCACGCCGGGATATTGTAATGCCGGCCCTTCAGATCCCAGAGTGCCTGGTCGAGCCCGGAGAGCGCCGACATCAAAACCGGCCCGCCGCGATAGAAGCCGCCACGATAGGCGACCTGCCAGATGTCTTCGATCCGGCGGGGATCGGCGCCGATGAAGCGGTCGCGAAACCCTTCGAACGCGCCGGCAACCGCCTCGGCATGACCTTCCAGGCTCGCCTCGCCCCAGCCGAAGGCGCCATTGTCCGCCTCCACGCGGACATAGAGCCAGCGCGGCGGGACGAAGAAGGTCTCGATGCGGGCAATCTTCAAGGGGCACCTCGACGGGGTTGAGCAACATGTACATTTATCTGATAAATCCCCGCTAGCAAGCGGGCGCGGGCTCTGCCAGAGACT
>JBBSLM010000125.1:0-6446 GCA_038255245.1 Sphingomonadales bacterium | reverse complement strand
GCAATCCCGAATGACAAAGCCCGTCTCAAGCCCAACTCTCCCGTGAAAGGCCGATCTAGTCTTTCAAAGCGCTTGATGCCAGCTTTGGTGCCACAGCTGTCGCCGGAATCATTCGGGTTGTTGCATCTTTTCCACAATCGCGCCGGACGACGGTGGCAATGGGTGGCCCCTTAGAGGCTTGCCGCCCGCGCCGGCCCGCCTATAACGGCCCCCGACCCGTCATCGTTGCTTTAAGGACATCACACATGGTTCGCCCGTCCACGCTCGGCCTGGTTCTTGCCGGCGCCGCCTCGCTCGCGGCCTGTGGCGGCGGGCAACGCTCCGCGGCGACGCGCGTCCCGCCGACGACGATGACCCAGATCGGCGTCAATTCCTATCTGTGGCGCGCCGCGCTCGACACTGTTTCCTTCGCCCCGCTGGCACAGACCGATTCGGCCGGCGGCGTGATCATCACCGAATGGTATTCGAATCCGGCCGATCCGAACGACCGCATCCGCGTCTCGGTGGCCATTCTCGATTCCGCGCTGCGCGCCGATGCGCTGCGCGTGTCCGCTGCCCGCCAGCGCCTGCAGGGCGGCCAGTGGGTCGATGCCCCGGTCACCGCCGCGACCGTGCAGCGCCTTGAGGAAATCATCCTGACCCGCGCCCGCGACCTGCGTCGCGGCGCCGGCGTGAGCTGATTCCCACCCCCAGAATTCTGTTCGAGCCATGACCGCGTCGCGTTTCAATCCACTCACGGCCGACGCGCATTGGCAGCAGGTCTGGGAACAAGCGGACACGTTCCGCGCCCGGGACAATTCGCCCAAGCCCAAGGCCTATATCCTCGAGATGTTCCCCTATCCTTCGGGGCGCATCCACATGGGCCACGTCCGCAATTACGCGATGGGCGACGTGCTCGCCCGCTACCGGCGGATGAACGGCTATGAAGTGCTCCACCCGATGGGGTGGGACGCGTTCGGGATGCCGGCCGAGAATGCGGCAATGGAGCGCAAGGTCCATCCCGGCGCCTGGACCCGGGAGAATATCGCGACGATGCGGGCGCAGTTGAAGCGACTGGGCTTCGCACTGGACTGGAGCCGCGAACTGGCGACCTGCGACCCGGCTTATTATGGCCACGAGCAGGCCCTGTTCCTGGACATGCTGGCCGCCGGCCTGGTCTATCGCAAGGAGAGCGAGGTCAATTGGGACCCGGTCGACATGACCGTGCTGGCCAATGAGCAGGTGATCGACGGCAAGGGCTGGCGATCGGGCGCTGAGGTCGAGCGGCGCAAGCTGAACCAATGGTTCCTGAAGATCACCGACTTCGCCGAGGATTTGCTCAGCGGTTTGGGCGAGCTCGACCGCTGGCCGGACAAGGTCCGGCTGATGCAGGAAAATTGGATCGGCAAGAGCCGCGGGATGCGCTTCCGCTTCGCGCTGGAGCCGGACGAGCCGGGAGGGATCAAGGAGGTCGAGGTCTTCACCACCCGGCCCGACACGATTTTCGGCGCGAGCTTCGTCGCGGTGTCGCCGGACCATCCGGTGGCGCAATATCATGCCGCCAAGTCGCCGGAAGTCGCCGCCTTCATCGCCAGATGCAAGCAAGGCGGCACCACCGCGGCCGAACTGGAGACGGCGGAGAAACTGGGTCTGGAGATCGCCGAGGCGGTGCATCCGCTTGATCCCACCTGGGACCTACCGGTGTTCATCGCGAACTTCGTGCTGATGGATTACGGCACCGGCGCGGTGTTCGGCGTGCCGGGCCACGACCAGCGCGATTATGAATTCGCCAAGAAATATGGGTTGGAGATCAAGCGCGTGGTCGCGGCTTCGGCCGAGGATGCGGACCAGCCGATCGGCGATGCGGCCGAGAGCGGCGACGGCGTAATGGTCAATTCGCGCTTCCTGGACGGCAAGGACACCGAGACGGCCAAGGCGGCGGTGATCGCGCGGGCTCAAGCGGAAGGCTGGGGCGAGGGCACGGTCGCCTGGCGGCTGCGCGACTGGGGCGTGTCGCGGCAGCGTTATTGGGGGACGCCAATCCCGGTGATCCACTGCGCGGCCTGCGGCGCGGTGCCGGTGCCGCGCGAGCAGCTGCCGGTGGTGCTACCGGAGGACGTCACCTTCGACACGCCGGGCAATCCGCTGGATCGCCACCCGACCTGGAAACATGTCGACTGCCCCAGCTGCGGCGAGGGCGCAGTGCGGGAAACCGACACACTCGACACGTTCGCGGATTCCTCCTGGTATTTCATCCGCTTCGCCAGCCAGCCCAGGGACCGGCCATTCGATCCGACGGTGGCGGCGCATTGGTTGCCGGTCGATCAATATATTGGCGGCGTGGAGCATGCGATCCTGCATCTGCTCTACGCGCGCTTCTGGACGCGGGCGCTGCAGCGGATCGGGCAGATCGACGTCGCCGAGCCCTTCGCCGGCCTGTTCACGCAGGGGATGGTGACGCACGAAACGTACAAGTCGCTCGATGGGCGCTGGCTTTCGCCGGACGAGGTCGAAGTCGGCGCGGCCGGTATCGTCGAGATTGCGTCCGGTACCGCTGCCGAGACCGGCCGTACCGAAAAGATGTCCAAGTCGAAGCGCAACACGGTCGATCCCGAGCCGATCGTCGACCAATATGGCGCGGACGCGGTGCGCTGGTTCATGCTGTCAGACTCGCCGCCGGAACGCGACCTGGAGTGGAGCGAGGCCGGAATCGAAGGCGCGTGGCGCTTCGTGCAGCGTTTGTGGCGGATCGCCGGAGCCGAAGGGGGCGAGGGGCGCGACGTGACGCTCGACCGGAAGGTGCACCAGACCATCGCCGCGGTCGGCGCGAACATTGAGACACTGGCCTTCAACAAGGCGGTGGCGAACCTCTATGAGCTGGCGACGGCAATCGAGAAGGCCGCCCCGTCCGCTTCGCGTGGTGAGGCGGCTTTGACCATGCTGAAGCTGGTCGCGCCGATGGCGCCGCACGTGGCCGAGGAGGCCTGGCGCACGCTGGGCCAGGACGGCTTGATCGCCGACGCGGCCTGGCCGCGGGCGGACCCGGCCTTGCTGGTCGAGGACGAGGTGACGATCGCGGTGCAAGTGAACGGCAAGCTGCGCGACACGCTGACCGCCCCCAAGGGTGCGCCCCGGGAGGCAATTGAAGCGATGGCGCTGGCGTCGGAGAAGATCCAGCGGGCGGTGGAGGGCAAGGCGCCGCGCAAGGTGATCGTCGTGCCCGACCGGCTGGTGAACATCGTCGCGTGATCGGCCGGCTTCTCCTCGCCGCGGCCACCGCCGCTCTGCTCGCCGGCTGCGGCTTGCGGCCGCTTTATGCTGGCGGCTCGCGCGGCGCGGTGGCGCAATCGCTACGTTCGGTGGAGGTGGCACCGATCCCGGGCCGCGCCGGCTACCTGATCCGCGGCGCTTTGGTCGACCAGCTCGGCCAGGGAAATGGCGGCGAGATACGTTACCGGCTCGAGGTTGAGCTGGACGACCAGATTTCCGGGCTGGGCATCCGGCTGGACGATGCGGTGACGCGCGAGCGGCGGACCTTGCGGGCGCGGTATCGGCTCGTCGATGCGCAGCTTGGTACCGTCCTGCTCGACGCGACGGCGGGATCGGACGCCGGGATCGACGTGGTCGGCTCCGAATATGCCACCGTGGCGGCAGAGCAGACCGCGCTCGAGCGGCTGTCGGAGATGGTGGCACAGCAGATCGTGTCGCGGGTCGCGCTCTATGTGAGCCGAACCGCCGACGCGCCGACGCCGTGAAGGCGACCAGACCTCAACTCGACAAGGCACTGAAGAGCCCGGCCACGACGCGTTTGTTCCTGTTGTACGGACCCGACGAGGCGGGCAGCATGGCGCTGGCGCGGCGCGTCGGCGGGGCGCTGGGGGCCGATGCGGAGCGCATTTCCTTTACCGGCAGCGAGTTAAAGGGCGATCCGGCGAAGCTGGCCGACGAAGCGGCGTCCATCTCCATGTTCGGCGACGCGCGCTGGCTGCTGGTGACTCCGGCGGGAGACGAGACGCTGGATGCCGTCACCGCTTTGCTGGCCGCGCCGGCGGCGGGAAACCCGGTCGTGATCGTCGCGGGGGCGCTGCGGGCGACGTCGAAGCTGCTGAAGGCCGCCCTGGCGGCGCCGAACGCTTTGGTCTTCGCTTCCTACCCGCCCGATGCGCGAGACTTTGCGCGCTTGGCGGGGGAATTGGCGCGCGCGCGCGGCCTGGTGCTGGATGCGGACGATGCGCGGCGGCTGGTCGATGCCTGCGCGTCGAATCGCGCGATCCTGGAGCAGGAGCTGGACAAGCTCGCTTTGTATCTGGACGCGGAGCCGGGCCGCAGCGTGCCGGTCGAGCGTGACGCCATGGCGGCGATCCAGGCGGCGGCGGACGAGGGCGATGCCGGGCAGCTGATCGACCATGTCTTCAGCGGCGATCCGCGCGCGGCGGCGGCCGAATTGGGCCGACTGCGCAGCGAAGGGACGGAAGGGATCGTGCTGCTCCGCGCGGCGCTCCGTCGCGGCCTGCTGCTGGCCAAATTGCGGGCCGAAGTCGAACAGGGGAAGCGCGCATCCGAAGTTATCGCCAATCAGGGCAAAGCATTGTTCTGGAAAGAGAAAGACGCGGTCGAGCGGCAGCTGGGGCGCTGGGACGCGGCGATCCTGTCGCGCTGCCTGACGCGGTTGCAGGAGGCCGAGCGGGCGGTGAAGAGGAGTGCTGGGATCGGGCCGCTGGCGGCGGAAACGGAGCTGCTGGCAATCGCTCGGCAGGCGAGCCGGCGCGTCTGATCTGTCGGTCGCATTTGCCACGCCGGCTGGCGTGCCGCCTACCGCGCAACCGCTCCTAGATCGTCCCGCCGGTCAGGCGCTGGCAGATCATGTCGAGCTGATCGAGCGTGGAATAGGACAGGGTCATCGATCCCGCACCGCCGGAATGGCGCACCGCCACCGGCACTCCCAATAATTCGCTCAGTTGCCGTTCCAACGCCGCAATGTCGGCGTCGCGCGCCACGTTCGCGACGCGCTTGCGGCCGGGCTTCTTCGCCTGCGCGAGTTTCTCGGTCTCGCGAACGGAAAGGCCGCGGCGGATCACCTCCTCGGCGAGCGCGACGGGATCGGGCGCGGAGATCAGCGCGCGGGCGTGGCCCATGGTGAGGCGGCCGTCGATCAGCATCTCCTGCACGCCGGAAGGAAGATCAAGCAGCCTCAACAAATTAGCAATGTGACTGCGCGACTTGCCGACCAGTTTACCAAGCGCCTCCTGGCTGTGGCCGTAATCGGCGATCAGGCGGCTGTAGGCGGCGGCTTCGTCGATCGCGTTGAGATCGGCGCGCTGGATATTCTCGACCAGCGCGACTTCGAGCGTCTCCGCCTCGCTGAACTCGCGGACGATGGCGGGGATTTCGTGCAGCCGGGCGCGCTGGGCGGCGCGCCAGCGGCGTTCGCCGGCGACGATCTGGAAGCGATGGCCGTGCGGGCGGACGACGATCGGCTGGATGACGCCGCGTTGCTGGATGGAGACGGCGAGTTCGTCCAGCGCGGCCTCGTCGAAGCTGCGGCGCGGCTGGCCCGGGTGCGGCTCGATGCTGGAGACCGGGATGGACTGAAGGGCGCCGCGTGGTGGGCCCCCCGCGACGGGTGCTTCCTGCGCGACTTCTCCCAGCAAAGACGACAGGCCGCGCCCGAGGCCCGACGGGCGGCGGCGAGGGAGCGTGTCCTCGCTCATGCCGCCTCAGCTTCCTGGCGGGGGAGCCGCGCGAGCAATTCGCGGGCGAGGTCCATATAGGCCTGGGAGCCCGAGCAGCGCTGATCGTAGATCAGGGCCGGGATGCCGTGGCTCGGCGCCTCGCTCAGCCGCACGTTGCGCGGGATCATTGTGTCGAACACCACCTTGCCGAGGCAGGCGCGCACATCCTCGGCGACCTGCGCCGACAGATTGTTGCGGCGATCGTACATGGTCAGCGCCACGCCGAGGATGGTGAGCTCCGGATTGAAGCGGGCGCGAACGCGCTCGACCGTCTGCAAAAGCTGGCTAAGTCCTTCTAATGCAAAGAATTCTGCCTGCAGGGGAACGAGGATCGAATCCGCCGCCGCCAGCGCGTTTATGGTGAGCAGGCCAAGCGAGGGCGGGCAATCGATCAGGCAGACGTCCCAATTCCGCTCGGCGCTTTCGAGCGCGCGATGCAGCCGGTGGGTGCGGTCCTCCTGATCGACCAATTCGATCTCCGCGCCGGAAAGATCGACCGTGGACGGAACCAGATCGAGTCGCGGCACCCGGGTGGAAACCACGGCCTGGGATAAGGTGGCATTGCCGTTCAGCAGATCGTAGCTCGACGTCTCCCGCATCGATTGGGTGATGCCCAGCCCGGTGGACGCGTTGCCCTGCGGATCGAGATCGACGATCAGGACGCGATCCCCGGTCGCGGCGAGGGCGGTGCCGAGATTGATCGCGGTCGTGGTCTTGCCGACCCCGCCTTTCTGG
>JBBSLM010000124.1:0-6459 GCA_038255245.1 Sphingomonadales bacterium | reverse complement strand
CTGACCATCGCCACCGAAGTGGTGGAGGAAAGCGAGGGCCCGGACCTCGCGGCCGGCCGCTACGTCCGCATCTGCGTGCAGGATGACGGCCAGGGCATGCCGCCCGCCGTGCTGGAACGCGCGCTCGAACCCTTCTTTTCCACCAAGCCGGTCGGCAAGGGCACTGGCCTCGGCCTCGCCCAGGTCTATGCGATCGCGCGCCAGTCCGGCGGCACCGTCCGCATCGACAGCCATGAGGGCCAGGGCGCCCGCGTCGACATGATCCTGCCGCAGGTCTCCGCGACGGGCGAGGCCGTCGCGCCGCAAGCGAAGCCCCATGTCGCGCTGCCGGCTCACGCCGCCACCATTGCGGTCGTCGACGACGATCCGGAAGTGCGAACCTTCCTCGCCGACGCCCTTGCGGAGCTGGGCCACGCCGTGACTGCGTTCGACAGCGGCGCCGCCTGTCTCGCCGCGCTGGACGCGCTCGATGCCGATCTCTTCCTGATCGACTTCGCCATGCCCGGCATGAACGGCGCCGAGCTTGCCGGGCAATTGCGCGAGCGCCGCCCCGGCCAGCCCATCGCCTTCGTCACCGGCTATGCCGAAACGGACAGCCTGCTCTCCGCCGCCTGCGCCGATCTGCCGGTGCTCAGGAAGCCGTTCAGCCTGTCCGACCTGGCCACCCTGATCGAGCGCGAAACAACACGCGCCTGACCCGTTTCGCGCGACGAGCACGCCCCCGGGTACGACGAACAGGCCAAGCTTATTCTCCGTCGCGCCGTTCTGAGGGTCGGTCGCGGCCTGAATGCATCACAACGGACAGTTCACCAAGGGTTGATCGTGGCCCGGGCAAAGGATGCTCAAGGCGATTGGAGCGAAGGCGATGAGCAAGGCAAAATCGATCCTGATGAACCCGTACCTGCTGGGTATGAACGGCTTCGTCGCGGGCGCTTTGCTGCTCTGGGCCAGCCCGCAGGTCGCGCAAAATGCGAACCCGCCCGTGCCGACCGCCACCGTCCAGCTGGTCCCGCCGGTTTCGTAACCACCAACTCCGTCATTGCGAGCGGAGCGAAGCAATCCATCTTTCGCCCTGGGGTACTGGATTGCTTCGTCGCTTACGCTCCTCGCAATGACGGGTCTTGTTGTGGCTTGAGCCCCCCAATCCCCGCGCTATAGCGCCTCCCATGGTTCGCTTTTCGTTCTGTGGGCACGATCTGGTCGCATTGCCGCAAGGCGCCTTGTTCTGGCCGGCGCGGCGGGCGTTGCTGGTCGCGGACCTGCATCTCGAAAAGGCGAGCTGGTTCGCCCGCGGCGGGCAGATGCTGCCGCCCTACGACAGCATCGCCACCCTTGCCGATCTCACCACGCTCGTGGCCTCGACCGCGCCTGCGGAAATCTGGTGCCTGGGCGACAGCTTCCACGACACCGGCGGCTGCGAGCGGCTGCCGGAACGCGCCTGCGAGATGCTCGCCGCCCTCACCCGCGCCCATCGCTGGACCTGGATCACCGGCAATCATGACCCCGTCGTCCCGGCGATCGTCGGCGGCGAGGCGGTCGCGGAGGTCGCGCTTGACGGGCTCATTTTGCGCCACGAAGCCGATCCGCGCGATCCGCGCCCGGAATTGTCCGGACACTTTCACCCGAAACTGCGCATCCACCGCCGCGGGCGCCTGGTCTCGCGCCGTTGTTTCGTGATGAGCGAGAGCAAGCTGATCCTCCCCGCCTTCGGCGCCCTGACCGGCGGCCTGGAGGCCCATCACCCCGAAATCCTGCGCGCCGTCGGCCCCGGCGCCGAAGCGCTCGTGCCCTTGAGCGACCGCCTGCTGCGCTTTCCGGTTGCAGCTTAGAACCTTCCCAAGCGCCCAACCATTCGCTTAAGGCGCTCGGGACTCGTTTTCGCCAAGGATTCCCCATGAACATCCACGAATATCAGGCCAAGGAATTGCTCGCGAAGTTCGGCGTGCCGGTGCCGGCCGGCCATGCCGCCTTGTCCGTCGAGGAAGCCGTCGCCGCCGCCCGCCAGCTCCCCGGGCCCCTTTACGTCGTGAAGGCGCAGATCCACGCCGGCGGCCGCGGCAAGGGCAAGTTCGTTGAATTGGGCCCCGACGCCAAGGGCGGCGTCCGCCTGGCGCGGAGCGAGGATGAAGTGCGCGCCGCCGCCACCGACATGCTCGGCAACACGCTCGTCACCATCCAGACCGGCGACGCGGGCAAGCAGGTCAACCGCCTCTATGTCACCGACGGCGTCGACATCGCCAAGGAGTTTTACCTCGCTTTGCTGGTCGATCGCGACAGCGGCCGCGTCGCCTTCGTCGTCTCGACCGAGGGCGGCATGGATATCGAGGCGGTCGCGCACGACACGCCCGAGAAAATCCAGACCTTCACCGTCGATCCCGCCACGGGCTTCCAGCCGCATCACGGCCGCGCCGTCGCCAAGGCGCTCGGGCTGCAGGGCGATCTGGCGAAGCAGGCGCAGAATGTCGCCGCCAAGCTTTACGACACCTTCATGGGCACCGACGCCTCGCAGATCGAGATCAATCCGCTCGCGGTCACCGACGCGGGCGAATTGCTGGTGCTCGACGCCAAGGTCGGCTTCGATTCCAACGCCCTGTTCCGGCACAAGGATTTGATGGAGTTGCGCGACGAGACCGAAGAGGATCCGATGGAGATCGAGGCGTCGCGCTTCGACCTCGCCTACATCAAGCTCGACGGCAATATCGGCTGCATGGTCAACGGCGCCGGCCTTGCGATGGCGACGATGGACATCATCAAGCTGAACGGCGCCTTCCCGGCCAATTTCTGCGATGTCGGCGGCGGCGCCTCGAAGGAGAAGGTGACGGCCGCGTTCAAGATCATCCTGTCCGATCCGGCGGTCGAGGGCATATTGGTCAACATCTTCGGCGGCATCATGCGCTGCGACATCATCGCCGACGGCATCGTCGCCGCCGCGCGAGAAGTGAATATCAAGGTGCCGCTTGTGGTCCGCCTGGAGGGCACGAACGTGAACGAAGGCAAGGCCATCCTCGCCGACTCAGGCCTCGCCATCGTCCCCGCCGACGACCTCGGCGACGCCGCCCGTAAGATCGTCGCCGCGGTGAAGGAGCCGGTGGCGGCATGACGAGAGCGGCCGGTTCGTCTCCCGCCGTCGCGCCCGGGGCCGAGTAGATGTCGTCGCTCTTCCTTTCGCGCCTTCGGCCCGACGACCATCGCCGCTTGTCCGAGAAGCTGCATGCCATCCAGCACGGCAAATGCTTCATTTGCGAGGGCACGATCGAACTCGACCTCAACGGCCATCATATCGACCATATCAAGCCGAGCGCGCACGGTGGGCCGGACGACGAGACAAACTTCGCGCTGGCCCACGCTAAGTGTAACCAGGAGAAGCTGGCATCCAACCTGGAAGTTGCCCGCATCCTCTCGAGATTCGCAAAGCTGAAAGGCGAACTAGCTGAGTCCAATCGGAGCCCAAACCTCGGAGACGTGCTGAGTCAGCACGTCGGCAAGAGCGACGAGCTTCATTTCAAAATCGAAGGAAACGAGATCAAATATTCGATCGCCGGAGGGGTAGAGATATTCTGCCTCCCGGTGTTCACTGACCCACTTAGCGGATTTCGTTCGTTCTTCGCGGTTCTCCCTTTGTCGGTTTTGGCCCACGATGATCGCATCAACCCACGGTCAATCGGTCCGAACATCGGTAGGCTCGTCGAAGAGTTTTTCCTAAAACGGCCACAGCTTCACGTGCCGTTGGGGTGGATACGCTCGCAGGGCGGGCGTTCTAATGTGCATGTTTTCGATGGGCAGCATAAGGCGGCCGCACAAGTGATGCTCGGGGTCAAAGCTCTGCCGGTGCGCGTCTTCATTGACCCGGATTCCGACACGCTGATCACCACCAACACGAACGCGGGCACCACGCTCAAGCAGGTCGCGTTCGACAAGTCCGTGCAGAGGAGTTTGGGAAGCTCGCAATATCAGGACCGGATCCATCGCTACTTACGTGATACCGGTCGACAGGAGGACGATCAGTCATTCTCGGAACGCGACCTCGTCAACCATTTCAAGGGACAGTCGCGGGAGATCAAGCGCTACGTACTGGATTCTGTACGCCACGGAGTGATGAGCGACCCCAGCAACGGCTTGCGGGAATTCATCGATTTCGGCGGCCGAGGCAAGGAATCTCCCCTGTCCTATTCGACCGTGGAAAAGACCTTCTTCTCATTCTTCATTCATCAAGAGATTCTCGAGACCCCTCTCAATTTCCGGCTTGAGGAGGGTGAGAACCCTAGAGTCGTCGAGCGCGAGCAGATACTTGGGCTGATGAATCTGCTGACGGAAGAGATATACAAGGAGAAGTTCGATCTTGAGCTTGGCACTGACAAGATTGAGAGCAAGATTCAGAAAGGCGACCGGAGTATTCCACACGATCATCTTCGCGCCTACCGCATGAGCAAGGAAGAAATCATCTACAACTGGCTGTCCTATGTCGGCCAAGTTGCGAGAAATTACTTCATTAACCTGGGCGAACCCGACCCTGGTTCACGGCTGTTTCAGAAGCCGTTCCCGACCCAGGTCTGGATCAATATCCGCAAGTTTGTGCAGAGGCTCGCCGGGATGCCCGTATGGGTGAACTGGGAATTGTCGGAGACGGTGTTCGGAGGCAAGCAGAACAACAGCTTTTGGCGGAGCGTGTTTGAGACGGGCCGCACCCCGCAAGGCGTGGAGGTGCTCGCCAAACCCATCAATCTGAACGAGATGATTCAATAGAGGTCCCCGCTGGGGCCACGCTCGGTTGACGCTTTGGCATTCCTTTCCTAGCGCGAACCATTCTCTCAGAGAGGAATGCCATGAAAATCCTCGTCCCCGTCAAGCGGGTGCTCGATTACAATGTGAAGCCCCGCGTGAAGGCGGACGGCAGCGGCGTCGATCTGGCCAATGTCAAAATGAGCATGAACCCGTTCGACGAGATCGCGGTCGAGGAAGCGATCCGCCTGCGCGAGAAGGGCGCGGCGACCGAGATCGTCGCCGTCTCGATCGGCCCGGCCAAGGCGCAGGAGACGTTGCGCACCGCGCTCGCGATGGGCGCCGACCGCGCCATCCACGTCGTCACCGACGACGAAGTCGAGCCGCTCGCGGTCGCCAAGATCCTGAAAGCCATTGCCGACGAGGAGGCCCCAGGCCTCGTCATCCTCGGCAAGCAGGCGATCGACGACGACAGCAATCAAACCGGCCAGATGCTCGCCGCTTTGCTGAACTGGGGCCAGGGCACCTTCGCGTCGAAGGTCGAGATTGACGGCGGCAGCGTCAGCGTCACCCGCGAAGTCGATGGCGGCCTCGAGACGGTGAAGCTTAGCACCCCGGCGATCGTCACCACCGATCTGCGCCTGAACGAGCCGCGCTACGCGACCCTGCCGAACATCATGAAGGCCAAGTCCAAGCCGCTCGCGGCCAAGACGCCGGCCGATTACAATGTCGACACCGCCCCGCGCCTGACCGTCACCAACGTCGTCGAGCCCGCCAAGCGCACGGCCGGCGTGAAGGTCGGCTCGGTCGATGAACTGGTCGAGAAACTCAAGACTTTGGGAGTGGTGGCATGAGCATCGCGCTGGTTCTGGTCGAACATGAGGATGGCGCGATCAAGGACGCGACCTATCCCGCCGTCACCGCCGCCGCGCAGCTGGGCGAAGTCCACGCCTTGGTCGCCGGCACGGGCGTCGATGGCGTCGCGCAGGCCGCCGCCAAGATCGCCGGCGTGACCAAGGTCCACGTCGCCGACGATGCCGCCTACGCCAACAATCTGGCCGAGAATATCGCCCCCGTCGCCGCCGCGATCGTTCGCGACCATTGCGACTATCTCGTCGCCCCCGCCACCACGACCGGCAAGAATATCGCGCCCCGGGTGGCCGCCTTGCTCGACGTGATGCAGGTCTCCGAAATCCTCAGCGTCGAAGGCCCGGACACCTTCACCCGCCCGATCTACGCCGGCAATGCGATCGCCACGGTCAAGTCGTCCGATGCCAAGAAAGTGATCACCGTCCGCGGCACCGCCTTCGCCAAGGCCGAAGCGACCGGCGGCAGCGCCAGCATCGAGCCGTGGCAGGGCGAAGGCGACAAGGGCCTCTCCAGCTTCGTCGGCGCGGAGATCGCCGCGTCCGAGCGCCCCGAACTGACCAGCGCCAAGATCATCGTCTCCGGCGGCCGCGCCCTCGGTTCTTCCGAGGAATTCCACCGCCTGATCGACCCGCTGGCCGACAAGCTCGGCGCGGGCGTCGGCGCGTCGCGCGCGGCGGTCGACGCCGGCTACGCCCCCAATGATTATCAGGTCGGCCAGACCGGCAAGATCGTCGCCCCGGAGCTCTACGTCGCGATCGGCATCTCCGGCGCGATCCAGCATCTGGCGGGCATGAAAGACAGCAAGATCATCGTCGCCATCAACAAGGACGAGGACGCCCCGATCTTCCAGGTCGCGGACATCGGCCTGGT
>JBBSLM010000123.1:0-6470 GCA_038255245.1 Sphingomonadales bacterium | reverse complement strand
CGGGCGCGGCTGCAGCATGTCCTCGGGCGAGCGCGCGGTCGCCATGTCGACATTGCCGGGATAGCCCAATGAAGCGACGGTTTCGCCCGGCGAAAGACGCCCCGCGAACAAAGTGACCGCGGGCAGCGAGCCCTGGTCGAGTTCCAGCACCGCAAGATCGCGGGCCGGATCGACCGCGATGATCCGCGCCGCGGTCGGCGGGCTGCCCTCGGCCGGAATCACGCCGATGCGGACATTCTGCGGATCGGACACGGCGAGCGCCACGACGTGCGCGTTGGTGACGATCCGGTTCGGCCCGATCGCGAAGCCGGTGCCGTGGCCGAAATCGACGATCTGCTCACCCTCGAACTTGGCGACGGCGACGCGCACCACGCTGCGGCTCGCGGCGGAGATGTCGTCGGACTGGGCGTACGCGGGGGCGGTGATGGCGAAGAGCGTCAGCAGAATTAGAAATAGTCGCGACATGTCTTACCCCGTCATGCCGGACTCGATCCGGCATCCGCCTTGTTATGGCGCCAGCGTAAAGAGGAAGCCTCGCCCCGGATCAAGTCCGGGGTGACGGCGACTTGGCGGGGCAGTCGGGCCTATTCCTGGCTGTCGGGTAGCGTGTCCGGGCCGGTGCCGTCGTCGAGCTGGATCGGATCAGCCAGGGTTTCGCCGCCTTCGGTGCCTTCGGTCAGCACCGCTTCCGCTTCCTCCTCGCTTTCCTCGATCCGGGCGGCGGAGACGACATGTTCGTTGTCGGCGACGCGGAAGAGGATGACGCCCTGGGTGTTGCGGCCGGTAACTCGGACCGAGCCGACGGTGGTGCGGATCAGCTTGGCCTGATCGGTGACCAGCATCAATTGCTCGCCATTGTGCGCCGGGAAGCTGGCCACGACCGGACCGTTGCGGTCGGAGCTGACGATGTTGGTGATGCCCTGGCCGCCGCGATTGGTGCGGCGATATTCGTAGGCGCTGGTGCGCTTGCCATAGCCGTTGGCGGTGACGGTGAGGACGAATTCCTCCGCCGCCTCGAACTCCGCCATGCGCTCGGGCGGCAGCGTGATTTCGCGCTCGCCTTCCTGACCCTCTTTCTCTTTCCAGGGCGCGGCCTTGAGATAATCCTCGCGCTCCTGCGGGGTGGCGGCGAAACCGCGCAGCACGGACAGCGAAATGACCTCGTCGCCGTCCGCGAGGCGCGCCCCTCGCACGCCGGTGGAATCGCGGCTCTGGAATTCGCGCACGTCGGTCGAGGCGAAGCGGATCGCCTTGCCCTGTTTGGTGGCGAGCAGGACGTCGTCCTCCTCGGTCAGCAGGGAGACGCCGATCAGACGATCCTCTGAACCTTCTTCGAACTTCATCGCGATCTTGCCGGAGGAACGGATGTTGGTGAAGGCGTCCATCGAGTTGCGGCGCACGCTGCCCCTGGCGGTGGCGAACATGACGTGGAGGTCGCCCCAGCTTTCCTCGTCCTCGGGGAGCGGCAGCACGGTCGAGACCGTCTCGCCGGTCGCCAGCGGCAGCAAATTGATCATCGGGCGCCCGCGCGTGGTGGGCCCGCCCTCGGGCAGGCGCCACACCTTCAGGCGATAGACCTTGCCGGCGGTCGAGAAGAACAAGACCGGCGTGTGGGTCGAGGTGACGAACAGATGCGTGACCGCATCCTCTTCCTTCGTCGCCATGCCGGCACGGCCCTTGCCGCCCTTATGCTGGGCGCGGAACGTCTCGAGCGGGGTGCGCTTGATGTAGCCGCCCATGGTCACGGTCACGACCATGTCCTCGCGCTCGATCAGATCCTCGTCGTCGATGCCGTCGGCCGCGGCCGCGATCTCGGTCTTGCGCGGCGTGGCGAACTGGTCGCGCACCGCCTGCAATTCCTCGCGCATCACCGCGTACAATTTCGCCCGGTCGCTCAGGATCGCGAGCAATTCGGTGATGGACGCGGCCAGCGTCTTCAGCTCGTCGCCAATCTCGTCGCGGCCGAGGCCGGTCAGGCGGTGCAGGCGCAAATCGAGGATGGCGCGGACCTGGATGTCGGACAGGCGATAGGTCTCGCCCTCGATCCTGGTTTCGACCGCCTCGACCAGGCGGATATAAGGCGCGATTTCCGCGATCGGCCAGTCGCGCGACAGCAAGGCGGCGCGCGCCTCGGCCGGCGAGGCGGAGCCGCGGATGATCCGCACCATTTCGTCCAGATTACTGACCGCGATGACGAGGCCGAGCAAGATGTGTGCCCGGTCCCGCGCCTTGGCGAGTTCGAACTTCGAGCGGCGGGTGATCACTTCCTCGCGGAAGCGGACGAACGCCTCAATGAAATCGCGCAGGCTCAGCGTCTCGGGCCGGCCGCCGCGGATCGCCAGCATGTTGGCCGGGAAGGAGGATTGCGCCGGCGTGTGCCGCCACAATTGGTTGAGCACCACTTCGGGCGTCGCGTCGCGCTTCAGTTCGATGACGATGCGCACGCCGTGGCGGCTGGATTCGTCGCGAATGTCGCTGACGCCCTCGATCCTTTTGTCCTTGGCGGCCTCGGCGATCTTCTCGACCAGATTGCTCTTGCCGGTCTGGTACGGGATTTCGGTCAGCACGATGGCGCGCTTGTCGCCGCGCCCTTCCTCGACGACATGGCGCGAGCGCACGATGATCGAGCCGCGGCCGTCATGATAGGCGCTGCGGCAGCCGGCGCGGCCCAGGATGACGGCGCCGGTCGGGAAATCGGGACCGGGGACGATCTCCATCAGCTCTTCGACGCTGATCGGTTCGCCGCCGTCCAGCGAGCGCTCGATGAAGGCGAAGCAGGCGTCGATCACTTCGCCCAGATTGTGCGGCGGAATGTTGGTCGCCATGCCGACGGCGATGCCGCCAGCGCCATTGACCAGGATGTTGGGGAAGCGCGCCGGCAGCACGGTCGGCTCTTCGCGCGAGCCGTCATAATTGGGGGCGAAATCGACCGTGTCCTTGTCGATATCGGTGAGCAGCGCCATCGCCGCCTTGGTCAGCCGCGCCTCGGTATAGCGCATCGACGCCGGCGCATCGGGGTCCATCGAGCCGAAATTGCCCTGGCCGTCCACCAGCATGACCCGCATCGCCCAATCCTGGGCCAGGCGGGCGAGCGCCATGTAGATCGAGCTGTCGCCGTGCGGGTGGTAATTGCCCATCACGTCGCCGACGATCTTGGCGCATTTGCGATAGGGGCGCCCGGGCACCATGCCGCCTTCCTGCGCGGCATAGAGAATGCGGCGATGCACCGGCTTCAACCCGTCGCGCACATCGGGCAGCGCGCGGGCCACGATCACCGACATGGCATAGTCGAGATAGGAGGTTTTCATCTCCTCGACGATGGAGATGGGGGAAATGTCCGAAGGGTCGGCGAGGAGGGTCTCGTCGGTCAAAATGCGGGTCTTTCGTGGGGTGTTACGATGTTGTGACGTGTGTAGCGATTGGGGGCGCGAATGTCACCCCTCGCGCGTGGGCGCGCGAGCCGACAGATAGGACGCCAAATTCCTGCGATCGGTATATTCTATGGGTCTTGGCGTTGCCTGTAAGCCTGCTGACGCTTCCGCTTTCGGGCCAGGTAAGCGCGACGCTTCTGCTCTTCTTCCGGCGTCTCGTTACCGATGAAAGCAGCAATTATACCAAGTAGAACCATGCCGCCGGAAAGCCCGAAAAGCACGTACATGACGCCGTTTTCGCCGAAAAAGGATCCTAGCCAAATGAGGACGGCACAAATCGCGACAAAACCAAGAATCCCGACAGCCGCGCTCTTGATCCAGCCTTTCACCGCGGCAGCGCCGAAAAGCAAGATCAGCACAATCAATATTCGCAGAGCAACTACCATTCTCAGCTCCCTCTGCGTCAGAAAACCGGTGGATGCCGGATAAAGCCTTGTATGGCTACTTTCTTCTCGTCACCTTGGCCTTGAGCCGGGGGCCTGTCTTCTTCAGTGGCGGACGCCCAATTCCGTCAGCAACCACTCCATCCCATAAGCATGCCGCAGCGCAGCCGTGACCGCGGCGGCCGTCACCAGCACCGAGCGGTTCACCTCGGGGTCGTAGCCGTAGGCGTTGCGCTGGGTGAGGACGGTGGAGTCGAAATTGGCGCCGATGATCTCGCCTTGCGCATTCACTGCCGGGGAGCCGGAGGAGCCGCCGATCGTGTCGGTGCTCGCGGCGACGTCGAGGATCGTGTCGGCGGGAATGCGGGCGCGGGCGGCGGCGAGGCGGGGGGCGAGGTCGAACGGCTCGGCGCCGGTGGCGCGATCCCAGAGCCCGGCGAAAGTGGTGGCGTAGGGGATCGTCCGGCCCTGGTGCGTCCAGCCTTCCAGGCGGCCGTAGGTCAGGCGCAAGGTGCCGGTCGCGTCGGGATAGAGGCTGGTGCCGTAGACGGCGAAGCGGGCGCGGGCGAGCTTCTCGCTGGCGCGGTCGGTGGGCGCCTGGACTTCGCCTTCGTAAGATGAGCGCGCGCCGCGGGTGACGTCCTGGATGGCGAGAAGGAAGCGGATCATGGGATCGTCCGACGCCTGCACCGCAACGAGGCCGCCTTCCCAGAGCTGGCGGCGCACCGCCGGGTCGCCGAGGCGGGTGCCGGTGGCGAGGCGGCGGGCGAGCGCTTCGGGGGATTCGTTGCCGAGCAGGGTACGGATGCGCGGATCGTCCACGGTCAGGATCTCGCGGGTCTTGGCGAGCCACCAGGCGAGCTGGACCTCGTCCACCGCCGGATAGGACGGCGTGGCGGCGGTCAGCCGGTTCTCGACCTGGGGCAGGCGCGCGTCTCCGAACTCCGGCAAGCGCTCGGCGCTCGGCTTGGCGCGTTCCTGCGCGCCGCGGACCAGATCCTCGGCCCAATTGAACAATTGCGAGCCGCCGCCGGCGCGGCCTTCCAGCAGATAATAAGCCGGGAAGAGCCGCCGCATCGCGGGCTGCACTGCCGCCAGCTCGGCCCAGGGATCGCCAATCTCCCGCGCGAGTTCGGCGTTGGCCGCCACGCGCTGGCGGAATTCGGTTTCGGCCGTCGCGCGGCCCGCCATGAAGCGCGCGTCGATCAGCGCCTGCTGCCGGCCGAAGCTGCGCTTGTAGCCATTCTCGAGGCTGTAGAGCGGGCCCTGGACCTGAAATGCGTTCTCCTCGCTTTGCCGCATGAACTGGGTGAGGCGGCCGCGCAGCTCGCTGTTCAATTGCTGCTCCAGCGGCAGGGCAATTTCGGCGATGGTGCGCAGCTGGTCCTGGGTCAGCAGGCGCTGGGTGGCGCCGGGGCTGCCGGACAGGAAGACCGGCTGGTTCGCGCGCGGGTTTGCCGGGTTCCAGCGCAGATGGTTCGGCGTCGTGACCGGCTGGTCATTCTCGTAAAGCCGCACGAAGGCGCCATCGATGGCGAAGCGCGGGAAGCTGAAATTGTCGAGATCGCCGCCGAAAGCAGAGGCGCGATGTTCCGGCGCGAAGACCAGCCGCACGTCGCTGTAGCGGCGGTAGGTGTAAAGCTTGAACTGGCCGCCGCGATAGAGGGTGACGACCTGGCAGCGCTTCGAACGGTCCTGCCCGCAGGCCTCGCTCTCGATCCGCCCGGCTTCCGCATCGCGGGCGCGGGTGAAGGCCTCGCCCTCCAGGCCGGCGCCGGCCGCCTGCATGCGCTGCGTGACGTCGCCGATATCGGTCAGGATCTCCGCGACCATGCCAGGGCATTTCAGCTCCCCCGCGCGCGCCGAGGGGGTGAAGCCGGTGTCGACATAATTGCGCTGTGGCGTCGACAGATCCTGCACGCAGCCCGAGGCGACATGTTCGTTGGTGAAGACCAGCCCGTTGGCGCTGACCAGCCCGCCGGAAGCGCCGCCGATCCGCACCGACGCGAGCCGCACGCGGTCCAGCCAGGCCTGGTCGATGTTCGTGCCGAGATCGGCATTGGCCTGTTGAATCGGGAAATTGTCGAACGTCCACATCCCTTCCTTGGCGAGCGCCGTGGCGGGGAAGGCGAGGGTGGCGAGCAAAGCGAGGCGGAGGAGGGGCTTGGACATGAAAACTCCGTGAGCGCGGCGGGGCAGGTTCATCACGGCCATATCTATTGGCGGGAGCAAGCGCTAGTTTGCGTGGAGATTCAGGGGGAAAGTCATGACCAAGTTTGCGTTTTGTGCTGTCGCGGCTGTTGCCGCCGCTGTGTCCGTGGCGTCCTGCGCGCCGACCGTCGGCGAGGCCGAAGTCGCCAGCACCTTCCTGGCCTCCGCCTCGCTCTGCCAGCCCAATGAGCAGGCCCTGTTCCAGTGCCAGGCGGGCGCGAAGACAATCGCCTTGTGCGCCGGCGGCGCGGGCGGCGAGCTTCATGTGCAATATCGCTACGGAACCCCGGGCAATGTCGAACTGGCCTATCCGGCGCGCGGCAGGGCGGGGCTCTCGCGGGCCAACATTCCCTTTTCGGGCGGCGGCGAGATGCAGGTGAATTTCACCAATGGCGGAACGCGCTACAGCGTCTACAGCCGCACCGTACGGACCGGCTTCGGTGCG
>JBBSLM010000122.1:0-6528 GCA_038255245.1 Sphingomonadales bacterium | reverse complement strand
GTGCCGATCACGGCGGTCAGCAGCACGATCAGGATCGGCAGGAACAGCCGGTCCCCGAACCGCTCGCCGAACGCGACCCGCTCCTGCTCACCCACCTCGGGCGCGCCACGGCCGAGCCAGCCGAAGGTCGCGATCGTCGCGAGCCCCAGCACGATCAGGCCATTGGCGAAGTCGCCGATCTCGGACCCCGCGAGCAGGCTTGTCGCGATCAGCCCCCAGAAGGCGGCATTGCCCGAACGCTTCGGGTTGGTCCGGTCGATCAGGCTCAGGATCGCGAAGCCCAGGAACATTGCGCCGATCAGATAATAGACCCACTGGAGCGTGATCATTTGACGTCCCCCGCCCGCGGCAGGCGCCCGAGCCGGCGGTCGAGCCACAGCAGCCGCGTGCTGTGCACGATGAAGGCGGCGATCGCGGTCGGGATGGCCCACATCGCCAGGTTGAGCGGGCTCAATTCATAGCCGTAAGTCTCGAGCGTCGACTGGATGACCAGGATCGAGCCGATGGCGAAGAAGATGTCCTCGCCGAAGAACAGGCCGATATTGTCGGTCGCCGCCGCCTGCGCCTTGATCTTTTCGACCCCGTCCTCGTCGAGATCGGCCTGCCGCTCCGCCGCCGCGACCGCCATCGGCGCGAGCAGCGGCCGAACAGTCTGCGGATGCCCCGCCGTCGAATGCAGGCCGATGGCGGAAATGATCTGGCGGTACAGCAAATAGATGATCAGCAGTCCGCCGACCGTCGCCGACTTCATCCGCACGATCAGCAGCCGCGCGCGATGCTGCAGGCCGTAGCGCTCGAGCAGGCCGATCACCGGCAGCACGATCCACGGGATCATGATCAGGCGGTTGTCGTTGAACGCCTTGCCGAGCGCGGCGATGACGCGGCTGATGTCCCACCCCGCGAGGAAGCCGGTCGCCAGCGACGCCGCGACCACGACGAACATCGGATTGAAGCGCAGGATGAACCCGACCACGATGATCGGAATGCCCAGCAGCGGCCAGTAATTGACCGCCTCAGTCGCCTCCATAGCCCCCTCCCCCCGGCGTCAGGATGACGAACGCGTCCCCCGCCGCCATGTCGCTCGACGCGGTGGCGGAAAGGATTTCCTCCCGCCCATCCGTGCGCACGACCTTGTTGATCCCCGCGGCGCCATCGCCGCCGCCGGCCAGCCCCCTGGGCGCCACCCGTCGCCGGTTGGACAAGATGTTCGCGCTCATCGGCTCCAGAAAGCGCACGACGCGCTCCACCCCGTCGCCGCCGCGATTGGTGCCATCCCCGCCCGACCCGCGCCGGACCGCGAACCGCTCGAGCAACACGGGCAGCCGCGTCTCCAAAATCTCGGGATCGGTCAGCCGGCTGTTGGTCATGTGCGTCTGCACCGCGCTCGCCCCGTCGAAGCCCGGCCCCGCCCCGGAGCCGCCCGCGATCGTCTCATAATATTGGTGGGCGGCATTGCCGAAGGTGAAATTGTTCATCGTCCCCTGGCTCGGCGCCAGCGCCCCGACCGCGGCGAACAGGCAATCGGTGATCACCTGGCTGGTCTCGACATTCCCAGCCACCACCGCGGCGGGGTAATGCGGGTTCAGCATCGACCCCTCCGGCACGCGCAACTCGATCGGCCGCATGCACCCGTCGTTCATCGGGATCGCGTCGTCCACGAGCGTGCGAAATACGTACAGCGTCGCTGCCCGGCAGATCGAATAAGGCGCGTTGAAATTGTCGGGCAACTGCGCGCTGGTGCCGGTGAAATCCACGATCGCCGACCGCGCCTCGCGATCGACCGTGATCGCCACCGACACGGTCGCTTTATTGTCAATTTCGTAGCTGAACGAGCCGTCCTTCAACGTCCCGATCAGCCGCCGCACCGCTTCCTCGGCATTGGCCATGACGTGGCGCATATAGGCGTCGACGAAATCGCGCCCGCGCTCCGCCGCGATCCGCTGCAACTCCCCCGCCCCGCGCGCGCAGGCGGCGACCTGCGCCTTCAAATCGGCGATGTTGCGATCCGGATTGCGCGCCGGCCAGTGCCCTTGCGCGAGCAGGGCGCGCATCTCGGCTTCAAGGAAGCGTCCCCGATCGACCAGCAATTCATTGTCGATCAGCACGCCTTCCTCATGCACGTCGCGGCTGTCCGGCGGCATCGATCCGGGCTTGATCCCGCCAATATCCGAATGATGGCCGCGCGCCGCGACGAACCAGGCGGGCGCGCCGTCAGCGTCGTCGGCGAACACCGGCATGATGACGGTGATATCGGGCAAATGCGTACCGCCGCGATAGGGCGCGTTGAGGACGTAGACGTCGCCCGGCTTCATCCCCCGCCCGTCGCGCTTCTCACCGCGCGCTTCGATGATGACGCGAATGCTGTCGCCCATCGAACCGAGATGCACCGGAATATGCGGCGCATTGGCGATCAGCGCACCGCCGCGGTCGAAGATCGCGCAGGAGAAGTCGAGCCGCTCCTTGATGTTCACGCTCGACGCCGTGCTTTGCAGCGCGACGCCCATCTCCTCGGCGATCGCCATGAAGAGATTGCCCATCACTTCGAGGGTGACCGGGTCGACTTCGGTGCCCATCGCCGGGTCGGTCTCGCGCGGCACTGCGCGGGTGAGGATGAGGTTGCCGAGCGCGTCCACTTCAGCCTGCCAGCCGGGTTCGATCACGGTGGTGGCGGCTTCGTCGACGATGATGGCTGGTCCGGAAATCTGTTGGCCTGCCGTCAAAGAATCGCGCTCGAACAAATCCTCCCCTGCCTTTGCAGGGGAGGGGGACCGTCCGCCGAAGGCGGATGGTGGAGGGGCCGCGCTATCGGCGCGGAATGCCTGGTCAGGCAGAATACCGGCGGCTCTGCCGCCGGTCCCTCCACCATGCTGTGCATGGTCCCCCTCCCCTCGAAATCGAGGGGAGGATTGAAGGCCGCTCGCCCCTACCGCCTCGACGATCGCGGTCTCGACCACCACCGTCGAATCCGACACGAAGCCGAAGCGCGCCCGATGCGCCTCAACGAACGCAGCCTTCATCCCCGCGCCGACCGCCACCTCCAGCGCCGTATCGCTGCCCTCGTAGCGCAGCGCCGCACGCCGCAGCACCTCGGGTGCTTTCACGCCCTGCGCTCGCAACGCCGCGACCGCCTCGGCCTCCAGCGCCGCGAGCACCGGCTTCAGCGCCGCACCGCCCAACGTGCGCTGCCGCAGCTCCACCAGATCAGCCAGACCGATCCCATAAGCGCTCAGCACCCCGGCGAGCGGATGGACCAGCACCGTCTCGATCCCCAGCGCATCAGCCACCAAACAGGCGTGCTGCCCGCCCGCTCCGCCAAAACATTGCAGCGCGTAGCGGGTCACGTCGTGGCCGCGCGCAATGGATATCTGCTTGATCGCATTGGCCATATTATCGACGGCGATGCGGACGAAGCCCTCCGCGACCGCCTCGGTCGCCATGCCTGCTTGCACGGCGATCTTATCGCACAACGCCAGCGACGCCGCCGCATCGATCGGCTGATCCCCGCCGGGCCCGAACACGCTCGGAAAATGCTCCGGCCTGATCTTGCCCAGGACCACATTGCAGTCGGTGATCGTCAGCGGCCCGCCGCGCCGGTAGCAGGCCGGGCCCGGCACCGCCCCGGCGCTGTCCGGACCCACCCGAAACCGCGTGCCGTCATAATGACAGACCGAACCGCCGCCGGCCGCGACCGTGTGGATTTCCAGCATCGGCGCACGCACGCGCACGCCCGCCACAACCCGTTCGCTGGTCCGCTCGTACACGCCCGCAAAGTGCGACACGTCGGTCGAGGTGCCGCCCATGTCGAAACCGATGACATGGCCAAACCCCGCCTCCGCCGCGGTCTTCGCCATGCCGACAATGCCGCCCGCCGGCCCGGACAGGATCGCATCCTTTCCACGGAATTTCGTGGCGTCGGTCAGACCGCCGTTCGACTGCATGAAGAACAGGCGCGGGCCGGTGCCGATGCCGCTGATGACTTTGTCGACATAGCGCCGCAGCACCGGCGAAAGGTACGCGTCCGCCACGCTGGTATCGCCGCGGCCGATCAGCTTGATCAGCGGCTCTACCTGGTGGCTGGCGGAAATTTGGGTGAAGCCGATCCGCGCCGCCGCCTCGGCCAAAGCCGCCTCATGCGCTGTCCAGCGCCAGCCGTGGACCAAAACGATCGCCACCGCGCGGAAACCTTCGTCAAAGGCGGCCTGCAACCCGGCGTTCGCCACATCCAGGTCGAGCGGCGTCAGCAAAGTCCCGTCCGCCATCACCCGCTCATTCACCTCGACCACGTGGCTGTACAGCGGCTCCGGCAACACGATCTGCCGCGCGAAAATGTCGGGCCGCGACTGGTAGCCGATGCGCAGCGCGTCACCGAACCCGCGCGTGATCGCCAGCGCCACCGGCTCGCCCTTGCGCTCAAGCAAGGCGTTGGTCGCGACCGTCGTGCCCATCCGCACAATGCCCACGCGGCCGCCGCCCTGCTCGGCAAGGATCGCCTCGATCCCTGCCGTCGCCGCATCCTCATACTGGCCAGGATTGTCGGACAGCAATTTGCGCACGATTGTTCGACCGTTTGGCCCACGCGCGACGATGTCGGTGAAGGTGCCGCCGCGGTCGATCGAGAAGGTCCAGTCCGCGCCGGTCATTTCATACGCTAGCCCGGGAACATGTCGCCTCTCAATCGTTATCGCCGCCATGACGATCGAGACAGCCGGACCCGCCGACTCCCCCAGCGACATTTCGGCGCACGGCTGGAAGGCAGTGCTCCGGAAAACCTGGGCTGACGCGGGCAAGGACAACATCTCGCTCGCCGCCGCGGGTGTCGCTTTTTACGCCTTTGCGGCGCTTGTGCCTTTGCTGACCGCCTTCGTGCTGAGCTATGGGCTGGTCGCCGAGCCAGCATCGGTGGTCAGCCACATGGAGACGCTGACGAGCGTCATGCCGCAGCAATCGGCCGAGATCATCGGCGATCAGCTCAAGAGCATGACCGAGGGCGCGGGGACGGAAACCGGCTTCGCCCTGCTCGTCGCCCTCATCATCGCTCTATACGGTGCGAGCAAGGGCGCCGGCGCGGTCATGACGGCGCTCAACGTCGCCTGGGGCGTGCCGGAAACGCGCAGCTTCGTGAAGCGGACGGCGCTGGCGTTCGGCCTGGTGGGCGGCTCGGTACTGGTCATGCTGCTGGCGATCCTGGCCATGTCGGCAGCGTCTCTCGTCGAGGATTTGTTGCCGCAACTCGGGGGAATTGTGCGTTTCCTGTTTCAGGCGGGGAGCTTCATCGCGGCCGCGCTGATCGTCATGTCTTTGCTCGCGGTGATCTATCGCTACGGCCCCGACCGGCCCAGCGCGCGGTGGCGCTGGATCACGCCCGGTTCGATCCTCGCCACCCTGATCTGGCTGCTCGGCACGGCGGGTTTCGGCATCTACGTCGCCAAGTTCGGCAGCTACAACGCCACCTACGGTTCGCTCGGCGCGGTCATCGTCTTCCTGACCTGGCTCTATCTCAGCGCCTATATCGTCCTGCTCGGCGCCGAACTGAACGCCGTGCTGGAACAGCATGTGGCGGCCGACCCGACGGACGAGGCAGCGCAGCCCGCAGCGTCGCCCGCTTGACCTTTTCACGGCCCTGCCGCAGCGATCGGGCATGGAGCCCCCGCCCTACACGATCGCCGATTTCCACCACGTCGTGCGCAAGCAATTGGCGTCCGCGGCGTCCGCCGCCTTGGCCGACAGCAAGATGCGCGAAAGCGAACTCGACGCGATCCTCTATTCCGCGCGCGCGCTGTGCCGTGACGATCTGGAGCGGAGCGGGAGGCTTGGCCTGCACGGCCTCGATCAGGCCGAAGATGGCGCGCTGGTTCCCGCCGAAGAAGCCTATCTGGCGGTCGCCGCCGGGGATCCAGAGGGTGACGGCGAGTGGCTTTCGCTCACCTATTGGCTGTCCGATCTGGCGCTGGCCGATCGCGACCCGCAGCGCGTCCGCGCCGCCGTCGCCGCGATCGAGCGCAGCCTCGCCAAGCTGAACGCCTGGCTGGCCGAGCAAGACGAACAGCCCGTGACGAAACCTGCCGCGAAACCCCGCGCCAAGCGCGCGCCGAAGCTTACGAAGTCCGCCGAATCACCAGATTCCTGATTTCGGTCATATCCTCCATCGCGAACTTGACGCCTTCACGGCCAAGGCCTGAATCCTTCACGCCGCCATAAGGCATGTTGTCGACGCGGTAGCTCGGCACGTCGTTGATCACGATTCCACCCACGTCGAGCCGGTCCCAGGCGTCGAACATCTGGAACAGGTCGCGGGTGAAGATGCCGGCCTGAAGCCCGAACTTGCTGTCGTTGACGATCTCCAGCGCCTCGTCGAAGTGGCTGAATTTGATCAGGAAAGCGACGGGGCCGAACGCTTCCTCCACGTTCAGCTTGGTGTCGCGATCGACATTTTCGAGCAGGGTCGCCTCGAGCATCGCACCCTCGCGCTTGCCGCCACACAAGAGCGTCGCGCCCTGCCCCACCGCTTCCTGAATCCACGAATCGAGG
>JBBSLM010000121.1:0-6560 GCA_038255245.1 Sphingomonadales bacterium | reverse complement strand
TCACAGAAGCCAAGGTTTAGCCGCGAGTTAACCTTAGCGGGCTAAGGCTAGGGCCAAGATGGCGGAGGCAGGTTCAACACGGACCGGCGGGGAGCGTCCCCGCAGCGACGCGGCGCGGCTGTTGCTGGCGGCCGCGCGCGAACGCTTTGCCGTGGCCGCGACGGATTTGCTGCTGCCGCAGGCGGCGCGGCTGACCGAATGGCAACGCATCACCGCCGCGACCCTGCTCGCGCGGCTGATCCGTTCGATCGAGGATGCCTTGCGGGTGCCGCTGGCCCAGACCTATGCCGCCAACGAGGCGCTCGCTGCCGCACTGTCTTCCGCCCGGGTCCCGATCGCATTGCCGATCCTGGAGCGCGCCGGGGTGCTGAGCGACACGGAATTGAGCACGATCCTTGTCCGCCGGGTCGAGGAGCATCGCTATTGGAAGGCGCATGGGGCGGGAGCCGGCACCGACCTGCTGGTCGAACTGGTGCAGGGGGAGGACGAGGCGCTCGCGGCCGAGGCGATGGAAATGGTGATCGCGCGCAGCCGGCGCTTTGATCGCTTTCAGGAACCGATCCTTGGTCATGTCGATCTGCCAGCCGAATTGCAGCACAAACTCGTCTGGCTGGTTGCCGCGGCGCTGCGCCATTATTTGACCCAGCAGCACGGCCAGCGCGCGGTCGATGGCCCGGTGGAGAGCGCGGCTTCCGATCTGATCGCACAATATGACGAGAGCGCGGGGCTCGAGGCGGTGGCGGCGCGGCTGGCGCGCCAGCTGGACGCCGCCGGGCGGCTGTCCGGCGAACTGCTCACTCGCATGCTGGCCGAGGGCGCGCTGCCCCTGTTCGTCGCCGGCATGGGCGTGCGCGCCGGGCTGGATCATGGCGCGACCTGGGAAATTCTGTCCGACCCGCAGGGCCGGGGGCCTGCATTGCTGCTGCGCGCCGCATCGATCGGGCGCGACGAGGCGGCGGCGATCCTGCTTTTGCTCAACACGCACGGACGCCTGTTCTCCGGCACGGAAGGCGAAGTCGCGGCCGAGCAGCTCGATCTGTTCGACGGCATGGACGAAGCCTCTTCGTCGGAAGTCCTGCGCCTGTGGCGCGCCGATCCCGCCTACCGCGCCAGCGTCGCCCGCATCTCGACTCGCGGCGTTCGCGCGGCAGAGGCGGCATGAACGCGCTGCGCGAGATCGTCGAGCCGGTCAGCGGGCGCCTCGATGGCGAGGGCAGGCTGATCGAGGCCGATCCGGCCCTAGCGGCCTTGCACGAACATGCCGGTGGGCGCCCCGGCGGCACGCTCGCCGTGCCGCAGATCGCGACCCTGGCCCGGCTGGCGCGCCGCCTGGGGATCATCGTCGCGCGGCCCGCCATCGCTGCCGATGGCGAGCGGGACATCGACCTTTGGGTCCGCGCCGAGCCGCAAGGGGCCGATATCGCGCTTGAGATCAGCGGCTGGACCGTCCGCGCCACCACGCCCGCGCCGGAAGAGGAAGCCGGGCGCGAGGCGGACTTCGAGCGCGCGGCCGCCGACTGGACCTTCGAGACCGACGAGATGCTCGGCCTGACTTTTGTCTCCGCGGGCGCCGCCTCGCTCGGCTTTCCCGGTGGCGAATTGATCGGGCGGCGGCTGACCAATTTGCTGCGCTTCCGGGAAAGCGCGGACGGCGCGCTGCCGATCCTGACGGCGCTGGCTGAGCGCGGCCGCTTCGACGATCAGCTCGCCGAGCTGCCGGGTGGATCGCGCTTCCTGCTGTCCGGCGTGCCCCTGATCGACGGCATGGGGCGCTTCGCGGGCTTTCGCGGGTCGGCGTCGCGCGTGGATGGCGACGCCCCGGCCGAGCCATCCACGCTGGAGCTGACGCGCTCGGACGAGGTCGATTCCGCTGCATTCGGAGAACGTCTCGACGACGCCTTACGCACGCCGTTGAACCACATCGTCGCGGCGGCGGAGTTGCTGCGGGCGCAGGATGATGGGCCGTTGCGGCGCGAATATGCGGCTTATGCCGGGGATATTGCCTCGGCAGGGCGGCATTTGCTGGCGATGGTCGACGATCTGGTCGATCTGCAGGCGATCGAGCGGTCGGACTTCCGCCCCGACACCGATCGGATCGATCTGGCCGATATCGCCCGGCGCGCCGCCGGCCTGCTGTCGGTGCGCGCCGCCGAACGTGGTGTCAGGATCGACAAGCCCGGGGAGGGCGACAGCCTGCCCGCGAACGGCGAGTTCCGCCGCGTGCTGCAAATCATGATGAACCTGCTCGTCAACGCGATCCGCTATTCGCCCGAGGGGGGGATGGTGTGGATCCGGTTCGAGCGCGACGGCGATACCGCGTCGGTCACCGTCGCCGATCTGGGGAAGGGCATCGCGCCGGACGATCAGGCGCGCATCTTCGACAAGTTCGAGCGGGTCGATCCGAGCGAGCCCGGCGGCACGGGCCTCGGCCTCTACATCGCCCGGCGGCTGGCCCGCGCGATGGGCGGCGATCTCGTCGTCGACAGCGCGCCGGGGCAGGGCGCGCGCTTCACCCTGACGCTTCCCGCCGCTTGACGCGCGGCGTCCCGCGACGCCAAGCGCGGAGAATGCCGAACCGTCTTCTCGCCGCTTTTTTCCTGCTGTTCGTCTCCGCCTGTAGCGGCGAGAGCGAAGTCGGCGGCCTCGTCCACCAGGAACGCTCGCTTTATCGCAACATCTACGTCGCCGAGCAGAATGGTGAGCGCTGCATGTATTTCCGGCTGCGCGGCAATCCCGGCAAGCAATCCTGCATCGATCTTGCCGATCCGGACCGGCTGGTCTCGGAATATAGCCGGCTGATGATGGCCGGGCTCTACGTCCAGCCCGCGCCGCGGCGCATTTTGATGATCGGGCTGGGCGGCGGCGTGGTGCCGACCGTGCTGCAGCAAGTGCTGCCGGAGGCAGAGATCGATGCGGTCGAGATTGACGAGGCGGTGATCCGGGTCGCGGGCTCGCATTTCAACTTCCGCGCGGGCCCGCACACCCAGGTCCATGCCGAGGACGGGCGCGTGTTCATCAAGCGCCAGCTGGCGGCCGGGGTGAAATATGATCTGGTCCTGCTCGACGCCTATGATGGGGAATATATTCCGGAGCATCTGCTGACCGTCGAGTTCCTCCGCGAGGTCGGCGGGCTGCTGACCCCGAACGGCGCGGTGGTCGCCAACACCTGGTCGTCGAGCGGCCTCTACGATCACGAATCAAGGACTTATGAGGAGGCCTTCGGTCGTTTCCTCAACTTCAAATCGCGCAACCGGATCGTGGTGGCGGGACCGGCGGCGGCGATGCCCCAGGCGCAGATCGAGGCGAATGCGCAGGGCTGGGACGCGCGGTTGCGGCCGTTCGGCGTGTCGAGCGCGGACGTGCTGCAGACGCTGCGCCGGGACCGGGACTGGTCCGGCGACGCCGCCTTGCTGACCGATCAATATTCGCCGTCGAACCTGCTGAATTCAGGGAGCTGATCCTTCGATAATGGGCAGGTGAACCATGCTCCCAGCATGGTTCAGGATCGTCCGGTGGACGATCCGACCTGCTCCATGCTTCGACTTTGCTCAGCGGCTACTCAGGACGAGCGGAGCGGAACGCCAGGAGGCCGATCAGCCCGATCGTCACGGACAGGCTGATCGCGCCGATCAGGATCGAATTCACTTCCCACCACAGCACGAAGTAAAAGGACGTCATCAACGTCCCCGCAGCGCTGCCCACGGTCGAGACGAAATACAGATAGCCGGCGTCATTGCCGCTCTGCCGCCGGGTGCGCACCAGCAGGCGGATCGCGTAAGGCGAGACCATGCCGCTGAAGATCGTCGGAATGAGATAGAGGGCGGCGCAGGCGGCGAGGGAGCCGGCGCGCGGATCGAGCCCCATGTCGTAGATGGTATCGAGGATCGGCCCGGCGGCGAGCAGAATCGGCAAGGTGGCCGCCGCCGCCGCGAGCAGGATCAGCGAGAGTTTCGCGATGCTCGGCGCGCGCATCGAGGCGATGCCGCCGGCCAGATAGCCGATCGCCAAACCCACCATGAAGATGAAGATCACCGCGCCCCAGACATAGACGGAGCTGCCGAAATAAGGCGCGATCAGCCGTCCGCCGAGCAATTCGACCAGCATGACGGAGAAGCCGGACCAGCCCGCGAGCAGATAGATGAACAGGCGCGCGCCGACGGGCGCGGGGGCGTGCTCGAAATCGTCGGGCTGGGCCGCCGCGTCAGCGCTCAACGCTGGCCCACGGGCACATAGTCGCGCTGCGTCGGGCCGACGTAGAGCTGACGGGGCCGCCCGATCTTCTGCTCGGGGTCCGAGATCATCTCGTTCCATTGCGCGACCCAGCCGACGGTGCGGGCGAGGGCGAACAAGGCGGTGAACATCGAGGTCGGGAAGCCGATCGCGTTCAGGATCACGCCCGAATAGAAATCGACGTTCGGATAGAGCTTCTTCTCGATGAAATAATCGTCCTTGAGCGCGATCTGCTCGAGCTCCTGGGCGGTATCCAGCACCGGATCGGAAATGCCCAATTCCTTGAGCACCGCCTCGGCGGTCTTCTGCATCACCTTCGCGCGCGGATCGAAATTCTTGTAGACGCGGTGGCCGAAGCCCATCAGCCGGAACGGATCGTCCTTGTCCTTGGCGCGGGCGATATATTCGGGAATCCGCTCGGGCCGCCCGATCTCGCGCAGCATGTTGAGCGCGGCTTCGTTCGCGCCGCCATGCGCGGGACCCCACAGACAGGCGATGCCGGCGGCGATGCAGGCGAACGGGTTCGCACCCGAGGAGCCGGCGAGGCGGACGGTCGAGGTCGATGCGTTCTGTTCATGATCGGCATGGAGGATGAAAATGCGCCGCATCGCATTCTCGATCACCGGATTGACCTCATACGGCTCGGCCGGGACGCCGAAGGTCATGCGCAGGAAATTGCCCGTGTAGGTCAGGCTGTTCTGCGGATACATGAACGGCTGGCCGATGGAATATTTGTACGCCATCGCCGCGATCGTCGGCATTTTCGCGATCAGCCGGTGGCTGGCGATCTTGCGCTGCACCGGATCGGTGATGTCGGTGCTGTCGTGATAGAAGGCGCTCAAGGCGCCGACCACGCCGCACATGATCGCCATCGGGTGCGCGTCGCGCCGGAAGCCGCGATAGAAAGTCGATAGCTGCTCGTGCAGCATGGTGTGGCGCGTGATCGTGTGCGTGAACGTGTCGAGCTCGCCTTGGCTGGGCAATTCGCCTTCGAGCAGGAGGTAACAGACTTCCATGAAGGTCGAATTTTCGGCCAGCTGGTCGATCGGATAGCCGCGGTGCAACAGGATGCCCGCGTCGCCATCGATATAGGTGATTTCGGACTGGCAGCTCGCGGTCGAGGTAAAGCCCGGATCGTAGGTGAAGACGTCGGCTTCGCCGTAGAGCTTGCGGATATCGACCACCTGGGGGCCCACACTGCCGGAGCGGAGCGGGTGTTCGTAGCTCTTGCCGCCGATGCTGATGGTTGCCGTGTCGTCAGCCATGCTTAGTCCTCCCCTGCCTGTTCGGCGAAAGCTTTGTCGGCGATCCTGGCGAGACTTTCCTCCCGCCCGAGCAGCGCCAGCACATCAAAAATACCCGGGGATGTCGCACGGCCGGTGAGCGCGGCGCGCAGCGGCTGCGCGACCTGGCCAAGCTTCACTCCCTTCGCCTCGGCAACCTCTCGCACCGCCTGCTCGGTCGTTTCCGCGGTCCACGCATCGAGCTGAGTCAGCTCGGCGTGGATCGCTGCCAGCAGGTCCGGCGCATCGCCTTGTAGCAAGGTGACGGCCTTCTCGTCCATCGGCAGCGGGCGCGCGGCGAAGAGGAATTGCGCCCCTTCCGTGAGCTCGTTCAGGCTTTTGGCGCGCATCTTCAGGCTGGGCATGGCGCGGGCGAGCAGGCCGTCATCCTCGCGCCCGAGCTGCGCGGCGACCAAGGCGGCGAGGCGCGCATCGTCGGCCTCGCGCAAATAGTGGCCGTTGAGATTTTCCAGCTTCTTCACATCGAAGCGCGAAGGCGATTTGCCGACATGGTCCAGGCCGAACCATTGAATCGCCTGCTCCCGGCTGATGATCTCGTCATCGCCATGGCCCCAGCCGAGCCGGAGCAGATAGTTGAACACCGCCTCGGGCAGCATGCCGAGTTCGTCGCGATAGGCGTCGACCCCGACCGCGCCGTGCCGTTTCGACATTTTCGCGCCGTCCGGGCCGTGGATCAGCGGGACGTGGGCATAAACCGGCTCCGGCCAGCCCATCGCGCGGATGATCGCCAGCTGGCGGAAGGCATTGTTGAGGTGGTCGTCGCCGCGGATGACGTGGGTGACGCCCATGTCGTGATCATCGACCACAACCGCGAGCATGTAGGTGGGGCTGCCATCCGAACGCAGCAGGACGAAGTCGTCGATTTCCTGGTTCTGGACCGTGACGCGGCCCTGGACCTGGTCGTCGATCCTTGTCTCGCCGTCGCGCGGCGCCTTCAGGCGGAGGACGAAGGGCAGATCGGGCGCGGGATCGGCGCAGTCGCGCCACTTGCTGTCGATGCGGAAGGGGCGGCGCTCGCGCTGCGCG
>JBBSLM010000120.1:0-6566 GCA_038255245.1 Sphingomonadales bacterium | reverse complement strand
TGAGGAAACACCGCTAAGGTTTCCTCTTTGAGTAATGGAAAGTGGTGGCATGGCACGCGTCGCATTCATCGGGCTGGGCAATATGGGCGGCGGGATGGCCGCGAATCTCGCGAAGGGTGGGCATGATGTCCGCGCTTTCGACTTGAGCGAAATCGCGCTGGGGAAGGCGGAGGAGCGTGGCTGTCTGCGCGCTGCGTCGGCCGCCGAGGCGGTGGCGGAGGCCGAGGCGGTGGTCACCATGCTGCCGGCAGGCAAGCATGTGCGTGAAGTCTACGAGAATAGCATCATCGGCCAGGCGCCGACCTCGGCGATCCTGATGGATTGTTCGACGATCGACGTTTCCTCCGCGCGCGAGACGATCGGAGCGGCGGAGGCGAAGGGATACCGGATGGTCGACGCGCCCGTCTCCGGCGGGATCGCGGCGGCGGAGGGTGGCACGCTCACCTTCATGGCCGGCGGATCAGGCGAGGCGTTCGCGGCGGCCGAGCCGTTCCTGGCGCAGATGGGCAAGGCGGTGATCCACGCCGGTGGCGCGGGCACGGGCCAGGCCGCGAAAATCTGCAACAACATGCTGCTGGGCGCGACGATGGTCGCGACCTGCGAGGCGTTCGTGCTTGCGCAGAAACTGGGGCTCGATCTGCAGACCTTTTACGACATTTCGTCCAAGGCGTCGGGGCAGAGCTGGTCGATGACGAGCTATTGCCCGGTGCCGGGCGTGGGGCCGGAGACGCCGGCCGATCGCGACTATGAGGGCGGCTTCGCGGCGGCTTTGATGCTGAAGGATTTGCGGCTGGCGATGGAGGCGGCGCAGGCGGCGGACGCCTATACGCCGATGGGCGCGGCGGCGGAGGAATTGTACAGCCGCTTCGCCGAGGGCCTGGGCGGCGCGGGCAAGGATTTTTCCGGGATCATCAAGATGCTGGACGACAGCTGGGAGCGGCCCGAGGGGAGCGAAAGGCCGCACACGCCGATCGGGTCGCGGGTTTGATCTGATCCTCCCCTGCTTTTGCAGGGGAGGTGGCAGCGCGAAGCGCTGACGGAGGGGGTTCTTGGCGCCGACGAAGAACCCCCTCCACCGGCTTCGCCGGTCCCCCTCCCCGCGAAAGCGCGGGGAGGATTTCTAGGGCTCAACCATTTCCTAGTATCTGGCCGCTAGACCCGTTGCTTCACGGGGAACGGGATGGGCCACGAGCTGCAGATCGGGATCGATGCGCGGGTGAAAGCTGCGCCGGTGGTGCTGGAGTCGGTTGAAGGCTGTCCGGCGATTATCGACGCGATCGCCGATGCGGCCGCCCCTGAACATTCTTTCCTGCGCGCCGACTGGTATCGCGCCGCCGGGGCCGAGGCGACGCTGGTCGCGCGGCGCGGCGAGCGGGCGATCGCGGCCTTCCCAACCTTGCGGGCGGGACCCCCTGCCCTCGGCGTGCGGGCGGTCGCGGGGATTTACTGGCCGTTTCGCAATGTGGCTTTGGCGGCGGGGGCGAGTGACGGCGATTTGATCGAAATGCTCGCGGCGGCGCGGGCGCAAGGCGCGCTGGGGCCGGTGTGGCGGCTGGGGCCGGTCTATGCGAACGATTCAGCTGCGGTGCGGCTGATGGCGGCGGCGCCGGGGGCGGAGTGGAGCGTGCTGACCCGCACGCTCGGCAGCACCTATCTGCTGGACATTGCGGCGGAGCGGGCGGCGGGGCGGCAATGGCCGCGCAAATCAAGCCTGAAGCGGCTGGACGGCTATGAGCGCAAGCTCAGCGAACTGGGCGCGGTTTCGATCGATTATGTGACCGGGGCGGATTGGGACGCGGCGGTGTTCGACGCGCTGGCCGAGGTGGAGGCGCGCAGCTGGATCGCGACGGCCACCGACCAGAGTGGCGCGAAGTTCATCGATCCGGCGCACCGGCGCGTCTGGGAAGCGTGTGCCGCCGATCCGGTGCTGGCCGAAATGCTGTCGGCGGTGATCGTGCGGGTCGGCGGACGGCCGGTGGCCTTCTCGCTCGATCTGCGCTGTGACGCGCTGCAATACGGTATTGCCGGCACGTATGACGCCGAATTCGCGAAGCTGAATGCGGGCAGCCTGGCCAATGAGCGCAACATGATCTGGGCGGCCGAGCGCGGCGTGACGCGGTTCGACTGGGGCGCGGGCGACAGCGGCTACAAGCGCAAATTGGGCTTCGTGGCGGGGCCTCAGATCGTCGATCTGCTGTTCGTGCGCAGCGGCTTCGTGGCGGCGATGCTGCGCAAGCGCTGGGAGCGCGCGGTGACCGAGGGCGAAGGCGACGACGCACGCAAATTGCCGCTGGGACGGCGCGAATGGCTGCTCATCGCCAGCATCGCCACCGCGGCGGCGGCTGGGTCGCTGGCGGAATAGATCAGTCGAGCACCTGGCCCAGCGCGTGGCGCCAGGCGGCGAGGCGGGCGTCGCGGGCTGGTGCCTCCATCGCCGGTTCGAACGTCTCGACGCCTTCGCGCATGCCGGCGGCTTCCTCGAGCGTGGCGTAGTGGCCGGAGCCGATCGCGGCGAGCATGGCGGCGCCCAGAGCGGTGGTCTCGACGAAGCGGGGGCGCTCGACGCACAGGCCCAGGATGTCGGCCATGTCCTGGGCGAGCCAATCATTGGCGCTCATCCCGCCGTCGATTTTCAGATGCGCCCATTGCGCGCCATCGGCGGCGAAGGCGGTCATCAGATCGTGCGTCTGGTGCGCCATCGCCTCCAGCGCGGCGCGGACGATGTGGGCGCTGTGGCAGGAGAAACTCAGGCCGGTGATCGCGGCGCGGGCGTCGGGTCGCCAGTGCGGCGCGCCGAGACCGGAGAGCGCCGGGACGATGACGACGCCGCCATTGTCGGGGACGGAGCGGGCCATTTCCTCGCTTTCGTCGGCGGTCACCAGCAGGCCGATGGCATCACGCAGCCATTTTATCAGGCTGCCCGCGACGAAGACGGAGCCTTCGAGCGCGTAGACGGTCTCGCCGTTCAGCCGCCAGGCGATGGTGCTGAGCAGGCGGTGCTCCGACGCTTTGGCCTCCGCGCCGGTGTTGGTGAGGACGAAGGCACCGGTGCCGTAGGTGGCCTTGGTGTCGCCGGGCGCGAGGCAGGCCTGACCGATCGAGGCGGCTTGTTGATCGCCGGCCATGCCGGTGATCGGGATTGGGCCGCCGAAATGTTCGGGCAGGGTTTGCCCGAACGCGCCGGCGCAATCGGTGATTTCGGGGAGGGCGGAGCGCGGGACGCCGAACAGGTCGAGCAATTCCGGCGCCCAGTCGCCCTTGTGAATATCCATCAAGGCGGTGCGCGAAGCGTTGGTGGCGTCGCTGAGGTGGGCGCCGCCGGTCAGCTTCCAGACCAGCCAGGATTCGATCGTGCCGATGGCGAGATTGTCGCCGGCTTCGCGAAGCTGCGGCCAGCTTTCCAGCGCCAGGGCGATTTTCGAGCCGCTGAAATAGGGATCCAATAGGAGCCCGGTCCTGGCCTGGACCATGTCCTCATAGCCGCGCTGTTTCAGGCCTTCGCACAAAGCGGCGGTGCGGCGGTCCTGCCAGACAATGGCGGGGCCCAGCGGCTTGCCGGTTTTCTTGTCCCAGAAGACGATCGTCTCGCGCTGGTTGGTGATGCCGATCGCGATGATCGCCTTCGCGCCGCCCGCCTTCTTCACGCAGGTGCGGGCGCAATGGAGGGTGTAGCGCCAGATTTCGTCGGCATCATGCTCGACCCAGCCGGCGCGGGGATAGTGCTGCTCCAATTCCTTCTGCACGATGCCGACGCATTCGCCCTGCGGCGTGAACAGCATGGCGCGGGTGGAGGTGGTGCCTTCGTCGAGGACGAGGATGAAGCGTTCCATTTGCGCGTTCTAGCCTTAGTGAAGCCAGAATGGACAGCGTGGACCTCCTGATCATCGGCGGCGGCATCAACGGGACGGCGATCGCGCGGGATGCGGCGGGGCGCGGGCTTCGTGTGCTGCTGGTCGAGCGGGACGATCTGGCGAGCCATACCAGCTCGGCTTCGTCGAAGCTGATCCACGGCGGGCTGCGTTACCTGGAGCAGTACGAGTTCCGGCTGGTGCGCGAATCGCTGCACGAGCGCGAAGTGCTGCTGAAGACCGCGCCGCATATCGTCACGCCGGTGCGCTTCATCCTGCCCGATCCCAAAGGAGGCCGGCCGTGGTGGATGATCCGCCTTGGGCTGTGGCTCTATGGAATGCTGGCGGGGCGGGGCAGCCTGCCCCGGCCTCGGGCGGTGCGGCAGGACGAGACGGCGGTGCGGACGCCCTTGAAGGGCGAGTACAAGCTCGCGGAATATTGGGACGCCTGGGTCGATGACGCACGGCTGGTGGCGCTGAACGCGGTGGATGCGGCGCAGCGCGGTGCGGAGATTGCGACGCGCACTTCTCTGGTGTCGGCCCGGGCGGAGGATCGGCGCTGGCTTGCCGGATTGTCGGACGGTCGGACGATCGACGCCGGGATGACCGTCAATGCGGCGGGGCCGTGGGTGGCGGAGGTGCTGGGGCAAAGGCTCGGCGGCAGCGGCGCGGCCGGGGTGCGGCTGGTCAAGGGGACGCATATCGCGGTGCCGCGGCTGTACGCGGGCGAGCATGCTTACATTTTGCAGGCCGCCGATGGCCGGGTGGTGTTCGCGCTGCCTTATGGCGAATTGTCGCTGGTCGGGACGACCGACGCGCCGGTCGAGCGGCCGGAGGATGCCGAGCCGAGCGCAGAGGAGATCGCCTATCTGTGCACGACGGTGAACGGCTATTTCGTGACGCAAACACAGCCCGAGGACGTGCGCTGGGCCTTTGCGGGGATCCGGGCGCTCTATGACGACGGCGCGGCGAAGGCGAAGGATGTGACGCGCGATTACCGGCTGGAGCTGGAGGAACGCGACGGGGCAAAATTGCTGTCGGTGTTCGGGGGGAAGATCACCACCGCGCGGGCGCTGGCCGAGGAGGTGATGGAGAAATTGGGCGTAAGCGGTGCGGCGTGGACGCGCGACGCGATGCTGCCGGGGGTTGGGCGGGAGCCGGACCGCAGCGGACGGCATTTCGGGGGCGGGCTGTACGAGGGTGAGGTGCGCTATCTGGTCGCGCACGAATTCGCGCGGACGGCGGAGGATGTGTTGTGGCGCCGGACCAAGCTGGGGTTGGTGTTGAGTGAGGATGAGCAGGCTGCGCTGGCGGCTTTCATGAGCGGGATGACGCACCCGGAAAGGGCGCTATGAAGGTGGGGTTCGAGGGAGTTCGTATGCGCCATCTTCTCCTTGCCTCGCTGTTGCTCGTCACCGCGCCCGTGCTCGCGCAGGACATTCCCCAGCCGCCGCCGACGCGAGCCCCTGCCCCGCCGGCCGAGCCGGGCGTCACCATCGTCCATGCGGGGACTTTGTTCGACCGGCCGGGCCGCGCGCCGCGGCGCAATGCGACGATCATTGTCCGGGATGGCCGGATCGAGGCGGTGCAGGATGGCTTCGCCGCGGCGCCGGAAGGCGCGCGGCTAATCGATCTGCGCGACCGGACGGTGCTGCCGGGGCTGATCGACAGCCATGTCCATCTGAGCAGCGACCGGGCGGGCAATGAAGGCTTCATGGCGGGCTTTACCGACAGCGTCGCGCTGCGCTCGCAGGAGGCGGCTTGGAACGCGCGCAAGACGCTCGACGCCGGTTTTACCACGGTGCGCAATCTGGGCTCCGGGGACGGGATTACGCTCGGCCTGCGCGACGCGATCAACCGCGGTTGGGCGGTGGGGCCGCGCATCGTCGATGCCGGATCGAGCATTTCGGCCACCACGGGCCACATGGATGGCGGCCTGGGCATTCGCGAGGAATTGCAGGACGAGATGCGCTCCGGCGGCAATCTGTGCGACGGCGCGGATGCCTGCCGTGAGGCGGTGCGGCGGCAGATCGCGCTGGGCGCGGACGTGATCAAGATCGCCACCACCGGCGGGGTGAACAGCCGGATCGGGCTGGGGCTCGGCGCGCAATTGTTCGAGGATGAGGCGCGGGCGCTGATCGAGACGGCGCACCTTTATGGCCGCCGCGTAGCGGTGCACGCGCATGGCGTGGACGGGATCAATCTGGCGCTGCGGCTGGGCGCGGATTCGATCGAGCATGGCACGTTGATCGACGCGGAGAGCATCCGGCTGTTCCGCGCGAGCCGGGCTTTCTACGTGCCCACGCTTTCGACGGTGAACGGCTATCTGGAGCGCATTCGCGCGAACCCGAACGCTTATTCGCCGGAAGTGCGCGAGAAGATCGACTGGCGGATCCGGATCACCGGGCTGGCGCTGCAGCGGGCGCATCGGGCAGGCGTGAGGATCGCGTTCGGGACGGATGCGGGCGTGTCGCTGCACGGGCGCAATGCCGACGAATTTCCTTTGATGGTGCAGCACGGCATGAGCCCGATGGAGGCGATCGCGGCGGCGACGGTGAATGCGGCGGAATTGTTGGGGCTGAGCGAGCAGATCGGCTCGATCGAGGTGGGCAAGTCGGCGGATCTGATCGCGGTTGCAGGGGACCCGCTGGCGGATATTTCGGTGTTGCGGAATGTGGGGTTCGTGATGGCCCGCGGGCGGGTGCATCGGGATCAACG
>JBBSLM010000119.1:0-6595 GCA_038255245.1 Sphingomonadales bacterium | reverse complement strand
TGATCACCGCCGCGGTGGTCGATCCGAGCGGGCGGCTGGTCGGCATGATCACCGTCGACGACATCGTCCACATCATCCAGGAAGAAGCGGGCGAGGACGCTTTGCTGCTCTCCGGCGCGGGCGAGGGCGATATCAACGAGCCGGTGCGCGACAGCTATATCGCGCGGGTCCGCTGGCTCGGCGCGAATTTGTTCACCGCTCTGCTCGCCTCGACCATCATCGCCTTCTTCGGCGCGGCGATCGAGGAGATGGTGGCGCTCGCCGTGCTGATGCCGATCGTCGCCTCGATCGGCGGCAATGCGGGGACGCAGACGATGGCGGTCGCGGTGCGCGCGCTGGCGATGAACCAGCTGACGCGGTCCAACACCTGGCGGACGATCTGGCGCGAGGTCATGGTGGCGTTGCTCAACGGCCTGACCATCGCCTTGCTGCTGGGGGTCGGGGCGGGTCTGGTCTTCGCCAATCCCTTGCTCGGCGTGGTGATCGCGGTCGCGATGCTGATCAACATTCTGGTGGCGGGCCTGAGCGGCGTCGTCGTTCCGATCCTGCTGGAGCGGGCGAAGCAGGACCCGGCGGTGTCGTCGTCGGTGTTCGTCACGATGATCACCGACTCCATGGGATTTCTGGTATTCCTGGGGCTCGCGGTGGCGTCGGGAGTGGTCGGATGAAATTGTTGCTGGCCGTGCTGCTGGGCCTGGTCGCGGGGGCCTGCGTGAAATCGGAACTGGCGCTGCCGGACGATCCCTTGTCGCAGGCGGCGACCTGTTCGGCGGTGCGGGCGCTGGAGCTGCGGCAGGGCGGGACCGGGGCGCCGTCGTTCGACGGCTTCACCGAAATCCTGCACTTCGCGATGATCGCGGCGGCGGAGGACGATGTGGAGGTCGATCTGCGCCGGCTGGTGACGGTCACGCAGCGCGCGCCGGTGGTGATGGCGGAAATCCAGGACAAGGCCTGGCCGACCCTGATCGAACCCTGCAACGGCACGTTTCCGCAAACCCAGCGCAACCCGCCGCAATTGCAGCCCGACCCCTATGAGGCCGGCATGACCTGCTTCGCGGTGGCGGACTTCTTCAGCAAGACGGCCGTCGATCATGCGGATGCGCAAGGCCGCGCCGCCGCGATCAGCCGGCAGGCGCTGGCGGCGGCGCAGCCGGTGCTGCGCCGGCGCGCGCGCGGGGATGCCGAGGCCGAGCGGATCGTCGCGGGCTATGCCGCGCGCGCGTTCAAGGCCGGACGGCCGGCAGTGCTGTTGGCGCAATGCGGCCGACGTTTCCCGCCGCCACCGCCGCCGCCCCCAGCCGCGCCCGAGGCGGCCGGCGCGGACTGAGCGTGTCTCCAAGCTATTGATGTCAGCGCGATAAGTCGCCACCTCGCGGCGCGTGTCCCAACTCCATCTGAGCAAGGTTGCGGTCGGCTGCGCGACCCTCGAAACGCTGCGCAAGCGCCAGGCGGCGCGGGCGGCTGACGGAATCGTGCCGATCGTCACCCGGTTCCGGCCGAAGCGGGCGGAGGAATTGATCGGCGGCTCGATCTTCTGGATCGTCAAGCATCGGCTGGCGGCGCGGCAGACCATCCTGGGCTTCGACGAGCAGGGCGACCGGCGCACGATCATCCGGCTCGATCCGGCCGTGGTCCAGGTGCGGCCGCTGCTCAAGCGCGCGCATCAGGGCTGGCGCTATCTCGCGCCGGAGGATGCGCCGGGCGATTTCGAGGATGGCGATGAATTGCTGGTAATGCCGGCGCGACTGGAGCGCAAGCTGACGGGGCTGGGGTTGCTTTAGGGAAGTAAGGAAGAACCACCCCCAGCCCCTCCAAGAAGGCTTGGAGGGGAGTCAGATTGTGACTCCCCTCCAGCCCTTGCTGGAGGGGTTGGGGGGGCCCTTATTTTCTCATCCTCACCCGCAATTAGCATTCCCGCTGCCGACGCGGCTGACCTGGCAGCGGGCGCCGCCGCGGATGTTGGCATTGCCGGAGCCGGCGATGCTGATCGCCGCGGTGCCGGTCGCGTTCAGCTCCGCATTGCCGCTGCCGGCGATCGAGATTTGGGCGCTTTGGGCCTGTAGCGACGCGAGGCGGGCATTGCCGGAGCCGGCAATGTCGATGCTGGTCTGGCCGGCGCTGCCGGTGGCGGTGACGTCGCCGGAGCCGGCAATGTTGAAGCGGGCCTCATCGGCCTGCAGCCGCGCCAGCGACAGATTGCCCGAGCCCGCGACCGAGCCGGCAAAGCTTTGGGTCTCGAAGGGGCTGACGCTGATGTCGCCGGAACCGGCGATGTCGGCCGCGCTGAGCGACGGCGCGGTAACAGTGATCGTCCCCTTCGCGCCGGACCAGCTGTGTCCTTCCTGCAGCCGGATGATCAGGCGGCCATTCTCGACCAGGATCTCGGTCTTTTCGAGCAGGGCGCTGTCGCCCTGGGCGCTGACCGAGGGCTGGCCGCCGACGGTCAAATTCACCTGATAGGGCGCGGCGAGGGACACGCGCTCGAAGCCGCCGACCTGATAGGCCCGATCGGCGTTGCTGCCGCTGGGCTGGATCGGCGTCGTGCCGGCCATGACATTGTTGCAGGCCGCGACCAAGGCGAGCGCCGCGGCGGCGAGGAGGGCTTTGCGCATATCGTTTCTCCCACTGTGTTAGGATCGCAATACACAGATGCTACAAGAGTAGCAAGACGCAAAAAAGGCGGCCCCGTCGCCGGAGCCGCCCCTTAAGTTGACACATTTGACACTTGCCAGAGGCGTCACGCCATGACGGGCTGAGCCTTCACATGGTTCACGACCGCCTTGTTCAGGATGTCGAGCAGCTTGGCCAGGGCCGCTTTCTCGTCGGTCTGCTCCATCGCCGCCAGCTCGCGCGCTAGGCGGGTCGAGGCGGCTTCGAAAATCTGCCGCTCCGAATAGCTCTGCTCCGGCGCGTCGTCAGGGCGGAACAGGTCGCGCACCACTTCGGCGATCGACGCGAGGTCGCCCGAATTGATCTTCGCCTCATATTCCTGGGCGCGGCGCGACCACATGGTGCGCTTCACCTTCGGCTTACCCTTCAGCGTGGTCAGCGCTTCCTGCATCGTCTTGTCGGACGACAATTTGCGCATGCCGACGCTCTCGGCCTTGTTGGTCGGGACACGCAGGGTCATCCGCTCTTTCTCGAAGCGGAGAACATAGAGTTCCAGGCGCATGCCGGAAATTTCAGTGCTTTGCAGTTCGATGACACGGCCAACGCCGTGCTTGGGGTAGACCACGTAATCGCCAACGTCGAAGCTCAACGCTTTCGCTGCCATCAATCAAGCCTTCCTATTGAATTGCCTTGCCGGACCCAAAAAGCCTTCTGGGCTAGCCCCGAGCTGCAGATATGCCGGTTACGAATCCGGCGAGGTGGGCCGGACGCTTTCATATAACAGTAACCAGCCCAAAAATCTAGGCGGGCGAGTCTGTTGGGGATGGCAGGGTCGCTGGCGGGCCTTATTCGCGGGCGGCCACGTCCGCCGCGCGCTGCTCGGCGCGCTGGCGCTTGAGGATGTTGTCGAGGCTCCAGGCGCCGGGGCCGGCGAAGACGAAGTAGAGGAAGACGAAGCAGTAGAGCACCGCCGCGTCGCCGCCATTGTTGACCGGGAAGAAGTCTTGCGGCGCGTGCGCGTACCAATAGGCGACCGCCATCGTGCCGGAGGCGAGGAACGCGGCGGGACGGGTGAGAAGGCCGAGGATGAGCAGCACGCCGCCGACCAGCTCGACCACGCCGGCCCAGGCGCCGGGGCCCGCGAACGTCCAGCCGATGCCCGCATTGTCGCCGGCCGGGAAATAAAGGAATTTCTGCGTGCCGTGGGCGAGGAAGAGCAGGCCGCTGACGATGCGCAGGACGCCCAGGGCGACGAAGGGCGTGGTGGGCAGACGGTCGGCCATGGTTCTTCCTCCCCATTGTGACCCTCTCCCCTTCAGGGGAGAAGGCTAGGTAAGCTCAATCTCCCCCGCCCGGATTGGCGCTGAAATATTTCTCGAACTTGCCGTCCTCGCCTTTGTGCTCGTCGGCGTCTTCGGGCGAATCCTTCTTGCGGGTCAGATTGGGCCATTCGGCGGAATAGGTCGCGTTCAGCTCCAGCCACTTCTCCTGCCCGCTTTCGGTGTCCGGCAGGATCGCCTCGGCCGGGCATTCCGGCTCGCAGACGCCGCAATCGATACATTCGTTCGGGTTGATGACGAGCATATTCTCGCCCTCGTAGAAGCAATCGACCGGGCACACTTCGACGCAATCCATATATTTGCAGCGGATGCAGGCGTCGGTGACGACGTAGGTCATGGAAAGGTCCTCAGGCGGTGATTGCGGCTGTGCTATGACGGGCGAAAATGCGCGTCAATCGTTCGGCGCTTCCTGCGAGACGTTCTTAGCTCGCGCCGGTTCCAGCAGGTCGTCGTAACAGACGCGTGCTTCGGCGGGCGGGCCGCGGCGTTTGGGGAGCGCGGCGACGCGGATGGCGCGCACCTGGCCGCCCTGCGCGGCGAAGGTCAGCACCTGGCCGATGCGGACCGGGATTGAGGCTTTCGCGACCGCGCGGCCGTCGATGCGCAAATGGCCGGAGGTGGCGAGCGCCTGGGCCCAGTCGCGCTTTTTCGCGATGCGGACGAACCACAAAAAGCGGTCCAGGCGCATCTCGTCAGACACGCTTGAGCTCCGCCAGCGCGGCCCAGTGCGGCGCGGCCTTGAGCGGCGCCTCTGGCTTGCGGCCGCGGCCGCGCCATTTCCAGGCGCGCCCGGCGCCGTCGGGGCGGAAGCCGATGTCGCGCATCAGGCGGGTCACGGTGTCGGGCAGCAGGCCGAGCGAAGTGACGAGGGCGGGATCGACCAGCTCCGCGCCCTTGGCGGCATGGACCTCGTGCGCGCGGGCGGCGATCCGTTCGGCCATGTCGACGCGGATCAATTGAGGCCCGGCGGGGCGGAAGCCGAGGCCGGCGGCATTGCTGCCCGGCGGGAGTATGACGGCGCCGGGATCGGGGAGGGCGGGCACCTTCTGGCCGGTGGCGGCGGCGCGCAGGGCGGCGCGCCAGCGCATCGCCTCGGGCTTCAGCAAGGCGGGCATGAACAGGTCGAGCGCGCCGATGCGGATGCCGAGGCTGGTCAGGCGGCGGCGCTGGTCGCGCTGCAATGCCCCAAGCGGCGCGGCGACGGCGTCGCGGGCGATAATGCCGCCATCGTCGACCAGCATGGCGAGCACCGCGCGCAGTTCCGGCGGCGCGTCGGGCGCATGCGCGGCCATGCCGGCGCGGCGGAGCGGGCCGAGCGCCCGTTCGACCTGGCCGGCGACCCAGGCCTTCAGGCGGGCGATCACCTGTTCGCGGCCGCGGGCGGAGACGCGGTCGATGCGGCGGTCGAGCTGCACGCGGGGACTGAGCAAATTCTTGCCCGGCCCGAGAATGCCGACCTCGTGCCCGCGCCAGAGGATGGCGGGCGGCAAGGCGGCATCGGTGCGCAGGGTGAAATGATCGTCCGTGTCGGCGACCAGAGCGACGGCGCGGCTTTCATATTCGCCGCCCAGCCGGCGCTCGGCGGCGGCGAGCAGCATCTTGCGGTCGGTGTGGCGGGCGGTGGGATCGACCTGGAAATCGAAGCCGGTCAGGCGGCCGATCGGGTGGCTGCCGACCGTGACCTCGCCCTGGGCATCGACGATCACCGGATGTTCGAGCGCGCTCTTCGCGCCGAGGTCCTTCAGCAGCATCGAGGTGCGGCGATCGACGAAGCGCTGGGTGAGGCGCTCGTGCAAGGCGTCGGAGAGCTTCTCCTCGATGGCGCGGGCGCGCTCGGCCATTTCGGCGGGGGCGTGCAGCCAGTCGTGGCGGTGGGCGATATAGGCCCAGGTCCGCACCCCGGCGAGGCGATCGGCGAGCATTTCGATATCGCCCTGGATCTGATCGAGGCGGGCGAGCTGTTCGGCATACCAGCCCTGCGGAATGCGGCCGTCGCCGCGCAGGAGGAATTCCAGCAGCCGCGCGACCAGGCGGGCGTGCTGGTCGGGGCCGGTCTTGCGGAAATCCGGCAGGCCGCAGGCGGACCAAAGACGGCGCACGGTCTGTTCGCCCGTGAGATTGGTGTAGGCCGGATCGGCGGCGAGGAATTTGAGGACGGCGAGATCGACCGCTTCCGGGGCAGGGCGCAGGCCGGGCTCGTTCGGCCGGCGCTCCAGCGAGCGGATCAGCGCCTCGACGCTGCGAAGATCGGGATCGCTTTCGCGCCAGTAGAGGAAATCCAGCGGCGCGAAACGATGCTCCTCGATCGCCTCGACTTCCTCCTCGGTGAATTGCGCCAGTTTCTCGCCTTCGAGGCTCAGCGTGCCGAAGGTGCCGTCGCGCTGATGCCGCCCGGCGCGGCCGGCGATCTGCGCCATCTCGGCCGGAGTAAGCCGGCGGCGGCGCTTGCCGTCGAACTTGGTCAGACCGGCGAAGGCGACGTGGGCGACGTCCATGTTCAGGCCCATGCCGATCGCGTCGGTGGCGACCAGATAATCGACCTCGCCCGCCTGATACATGGCGACCTGGGCATTGCGGGTGCGGGGGGAGAGCGCGCCCATCACCACCGCCGCGCCGCCGCGCAGGCGGCGCAGCGCCTCGGCCAC
>JBBSLM010000118.1:0-6603 GCA_038255245.1 Sphingomonadales bacterium | reverse complement strand
GAATATTCGTCGATCCGGGCCGCGGCGATGATGTCGAGGCCCGGCAGGATCGGGAAGAGCGCTTCGGCATAAGCGGCGATCACGGTCCGATTTTTCGGCGTCAGCGCGTTGATGTTGTCGAACGCGACATTGAAGATGTCGGCCTGGCCACCCGCCGCCGCCGGCGAGCCGTTGAACTCGTAGCTTTCGCGGCGATAGTCGATGCCGGCGGCGAGCTGCACATCGCGGTCGCCGATCTGGAACAGCGCGCCGGACACAGACGCGTCGAACTGTTGAACCTGATAGCGGCCGCCATAAAGCACCGTGCCCTCGGCCGACACCGCGTCGAGCCCTGCGAGCGCCGCTGCGGTCTGGGTTTCACTGAACGGATTGATGATGCCCGAATTGATCAGGCCGATGATGCCCGGGCCGGCCGCGCCTGGCGCGATGGGCGCTCGCGGATCATACCCGCCAATCAGCGCGCCGGGAATACCCGCGGTGCTTCCGGCACCTCCGGCCACGTTCGTCGTATAAACGCCCCGGAAGTGATAGCCGGTGCCGAGCACCGACGAGGCCTCGCTCTGGGCGTAGGAGGCGCCGGCGCGATAGCTCCAGCCTTCCCACAACGGCCCTTCAAAGCCGAGCGCGGCACGGAACGTCTGGGCGTTGGTTTGATATTCGCGCGGCCCGCACGTGGTACAACGCCAGCGGCCGGCGATCGGGCGGCCATAACGTGCGTCGAGCGCCGCGATCTGCGCCGCCCGGTTCGGGTTGCTCGCAACGTCGAAGGCGGACCGGATCGCCTGGAAAACCTGGTTGTAGGTCGCTGCCGTGTCCGCGTTGAGCGGATAGGCCCAGGGCAGGTTCGTGGCGTTGGCCGAATATTGGTTGGCGGAGAATTGCTTGGACGAGTCCGCATCCGAGCCGGTGATCTCCAGCGTCGCCATATGATCGCCGGATATCCGCAGAACACCGCGTGCCAGGTACGTCAGCGTTTGAATCGGCTGCTGGATCACCGCGGCGCGACCCGTATCCCAGGCACAGGCATATTGTGCCGTGGGCACCGCCCACAGCACTTCGTCATAGGCCAGACCGCCATCCACCGAGCCGCAGCCGGCGCCGCCGGGAACGTCGAGCGGGTTGATGCCGCCCGCGGCCCCGTTGGCGCCATTCGGGAGAGTCAGCGTCAGGCCGGTGAGCAGGGTGCCGGCCGGCGTCTGGCTGGCATTCGCGCCGATGTTGAACGCCGTCGCCACCGGGGTGCCGCGCGTGTCGATCGAAAGGCCGCGATTGGGCTGGTTGCCGTTGACGAAATCGCGATCCGAACCGCGCAGGATGCGGTTCCAGCTGTGCGCGACCGCGCCCATGATGTTGAAGCCCTGCTCGTCCAAATCGCCATAGCCGGCGAGCGCCGAGACGCGGTAGATGTTGCCCCCACCGGCTTCGGTAAAGTCTGCAAAGCCATTGAGGCTCACGCCCTGGAAATCGGTGCGGGTAATGAAGTTGATCACGCCGCCGATCGCGTCGGTGCCGTAGATGGCCGACGCGCCGTCCTTCAGCACCTCGATCCGCTCGATCGCCGCGAAGGGGATCTGGTTCACATCGACGGCGGAGCCCTGCAGGCCGTGGGCGGCGACGCGCCGCCCGTTCAACAGCACCAAAGTCGATGAATTGCCCTGGCCCCGCAAATTGGCCGAGGACAGACCATTGGTGCCGCGCTGGGCCCCGGAAACCACGTCCGCATTGGACGCCAGATTATCGGCGCCGCTGGCGTTCGACGGGAGGAACATCAGCAATTGCTCGGGGCTGCTGATGCCGTTGCGCGAAATTTCCTCGTTGCGGATGATCTGCAGCGGCAGGGCGCTGTTGTTCGGATCCTGGCGAAGGCGCGAGCCGGTAACGACCATCATATTGTCTTGCGGCGCCGGCTCGGCCGCAGGCTGATCCGGCAAGGTCGCTTCCGGCTGTTCTCCCGCGTCGGCAGCCTGCGCGAGGGCAACGCCCGGCATCGTGAGAGCGAGCCCGGCAAAGGCGGTTCCGGTCCAGAGCGCCTTCTTCAGCGACGTGGTTGCACGCATGCGATCAATCCCCCCAAAAAAATTCAGGCCCCAACCTGAGGCTAACCCCAGGGGCCAGTAAGTAACAAGAATGCGTCAGCCTGCCATAGTTTCTGTTGGCCCAGCCATAACCTGCCGTCATTAATGCGCCCGAATGGCTTGCCGGCGTGGTCCGGCGGCAACACAAATTCGCCTGCATCGGGTGAGCGGGTGAATGGCGTGAGCGGGCGGGGGAATGATGGCGTCTGAGGCCGAATATAGCGCCCCCGCCGCGGCGGCGCGGACCGTGGTGCCGCCCGGGCCGCGGCGGCAGGCGCTCTATGTGATGCTCGGCTTCTCCGCCGGGCTCCCTTTCTACATGTTCTCGACCGTGCTCTCGCTCCGGCTGCAGGCGCACGAAATCGGCCTTGTCATCATCGGCTTTTTCGCCTGGGTGCAATTGCTGCCGACCTTCAAATTCCTCTGGGCGCCTCTGCTCGATCGTTACACAATTCCGGGCTTCGGCCGCTTCTGGGGCAAGCGTCGCGGCTGGATCATGCTGTCGCAGCTCGGCATCTTCACCTCCTTGGTGGCGATGGCCTTGATCTCGCCGGGCGAGAGCCTGTCGCTCACCGCTCTGTTCGCGGTCCTGCTCGCGTTCTGGACGACGACGCTCGAAGTCGCCGCCGACGCCTGGCGGATCGAGCTCGCGCCGAACAAGGAGGAACAAGGCCCGATCGCGGCGGCCAATCTGTGGGGCTATCGCACCGCGATGGTCGCGGCGGGCAGCGGCGCGTTGCTGATCGCCGATCATGCGGAGTTCGGCTGGACCGGCGCCTATCTCGCCATCTCCGCGGCCGCGCTCGCGCCTTTCCCCCTGCTCGCTTCGATGCGGCCCGATCCCGGCCATGGCGGCTCGCGTACGGGCGCGCTGGTCACCGGGCTGGGGGCGGCGTTCGTCATCCTGCTGGCGGTTGTGGCCGGGTTCGCGGCAATTGGCTGGTTGCTGCTCGAGGCCGCCACCCAGATCGGGATCAGCGCGCAGACCAACGTCACCCCTTGGGTGCTGGCCTTCTGCATGGTGCCGTTCCTGATCATGGCCGCGGCGCTGCCGAAGATCCGCAAACTGCCGCCGGACAGCCGCGCCCGGCGGTCGGTGGCGATCGGGCCCTATGTGGAATTCTTCTGGCGCTACGGCTTCATGGCGTTGGTGGTGATGGCCTTCGTCTCAATCTACCGGATGGGCGACGTGCTGGCGCTCAACCTTTCGAAGCCGATGATCAAGGAACTGGGCTATTCGCTGACCGAGATTGGCCGGGCGGATTCCTACGTGGCCCTCATCGCCAGCATCGTCGGCGTCGGCCTGGGCGGGCTGATGGCGGCGAAGTGGCGGCTGGGCGTCGCGCTCGCCATTGGCGCGGTCTTCGCCGCGATCGGCAATTTCGGTTTCGTCTGGCTGGCGCACCAGCCGGTGGACGAATTCACCCTCTATCTGGCCACCGCCGCCGACCAGTTCGGCAATGGCATGGCCGGGGTGGTGTTCGTCGTCTACCTCTCCATGCTCTGCGACCCGCGCTATCCCGGCGCGCAATATGCCTTCCTGTCGGGGTTCGCCTTTCTGCTGCCGCGCTTGCTGTCGGGCGCGGCGGGCGAGTGGGTCGTGGGCTTCAACGAAGCGGGCTATAATGGCTTCGACCTGTTCTTCCTGCTCTCCGGCGTGGTGAGCCTCGCGGCGCTCGTCTTCCTGCCCCTGATCGCCCGCGCCAAGCCGCGTCCGGTGGGGGCATGATCGACATCGACCGCGCCTTCGCGCCCGCGCTCGAGGCGGTGGAAAGCGGCCGCATCCCCGGCGCGACACTCGGCATCGTCACGGCGGGCGGCACGCGGGCGGTGCGGGTCGCAGGCATGGCCGCGCTGGTGCCGGAGCCTGAGCCGCTCACGGCCGACCACTGGTTCGATCTCGCCTCGGTCTCGAAGGTGATCGCCACCACGACAATGATCCTGACCCTGGCCGAGCAGGGCAAGTTGGACCTCGACCGCCCGCTGACCGACGCGATTCCGGACTTGCGCCAATATGACGTGGCGAACGCGGCCGAGCGGCGGATCAGCTTCCGCGACTGCCTCGCCCACCGCACTTTCCTGCCAGCGGTCGAGCCGCTCTACAGCTACGGTCAGGACCCGGCGACCTTGCGCACCTTCATCCTGCAGCGCGAGTGGCGACAGGGCCCGCCGGTTTATTCCGACATCAATTACATCTTGCTCGGCATCGCGATCGAGCGGCTCACTGGCGCACCGCTGAGCGATTGGCCGCTCCCGCCCGGCCTGACCTTCGGCCCGCCGCCAGGCCCGCCCGTCGCGACGGAGCGCTGCAGCTGGCGCGGCCGTGTGCTGAAGGGCGAAGTGCATGACGAGAATGCCTTCGCGCTGGGCGGCGCGCCGGGCCATGCCGGCCTGTTCGGCACAATCGACGGCGTGCTTGGTTATGCGCGCGGACTGCTGGACGGCAGTGCCTCTCCTTTCCTCCTCGACGCAATCCGCACCCGCGTCACCGACCACCGCACCTGCGGCTGGGAGCGCCGCTTCGATGGCTGGCCGGGCGGCGATGCCTGCTCGGACGAGACGATCGGCCATACCGGCTTCACCGGCACCGGGCTTTGGGTCGATTTCAAGCGCGGCCTCGCCTGGACCCTGCTGACCAACCGCGTCCACCCGAGCCGTCACAAGGAAACGCACATCATGGATTTGCGCCGCGCGACGGGGGATGCGGTGATCGCCAGCGCCTAGTTCGCCGCGGCGATCTCCAGCAGCACCGCGTCCATCCGCGCAGTCGCGCTCGCGCCGCCGGGCATGTCGTTGGCGAAGAAGGCGAAGGCGAGGGTCCGTCCGCTCGCCCCGATCATGTAGCCGGACAGGCCGTTGGCGGCGTTGATCGTGCCGGTCTTGGCGAACAGCCGCCCCTCCAGCGCCGTACCGCGAAAGCGGTTGCGAAGCGTGCCATCCACCCCCGCGATCGGGAACGACTCCCGCCACGCCGCACCCCAAGGCTGCGTCGCCGCCCAGCGCAGCAAAGCGATCATCGCCCGCGGCGAGACCCGGTTGTAAGTCGACATGCCCGAGCCATCGGACAAGTCCCAGGCGGTGCGCGGCACCCCGGCCTGCGCCATCATCGCCTCGACTTCGGCGAGGCCGCTGGCGATCGAACCGTCGCCTCTGGCCAAGCCGGTCCGGCGCAGCAACAATTCGGCGTGGAGGTTCTGGCTGTCCTTGTTGATCCGCACGATATCCTCGGCCAGCGGCGGCGGGGTCAGCCGCGCCAGGTCCGCCGCGGCGAGATCGCGCACCGGGCCGACAGGCCGCCTGATCCGGCTGCTCCAATTCTCGACCGCGACGCCGCGCGCCTCCAGCAAACGCATCAGCCGCATCGCGGCATAACCTTCCGGATGATCGATGCCGAAGCGCAAGGTGACCGGCGACGCGGTCGCGGCGATCGTGCCCGTGAGCACGACGTTCCGGCTTCCGGGCAGCCGCTGAAAGTCCAGATCGGTTGCGCCGGACGGCACGGTCGTCGCCAGATTGTCGACCGTGAAATAGAATGAGGGCGCGACCTGTGGCCGCTGGCCTGCCGGGGCGGGCGTCACTTGCAGCGCCACTTCATTGTCGTCCACGACGAGCGCGCCGATGGCCGTGCCGGAGCGGGTGTGGATGTTGTTCCAACTCATGCCCGGGCTCCAGGGCTCGTCCGGGAACAGGCTGGCGTCGCCGATCACATAGCGCACCTGCCGCGTCCGCGCGGCGACCGCATCCGCCAGCGCGGCCAGGCAATTGGTCACGCAGTCCCCCGCGCTCGACAGGCGGGCGTCGCCGCGACCGTAGAGGATCACGTCGGGGGGGCCGTTATGGTTGGGAGCTAGCGCGACCGATGCGCCGCCCGCCACATCCGGCTGGTCGAGTCCGGCCAAGGTCGCATAGGCCGCCGCTGTGGTCAGCAATTTGGTGTTCGACGCCGGCACAAACCGCCCGTCCGGGTTGATCGCGACCAGCTCGCGACCGCTCTCGTCCGTCACCACCAGGCCGAAGCGCGTGCCCTGTGGGGCCTGCGCCAGCGCCGCCTCCACGCGCTGCTGCAAAGCGGGCTGCGCGATGGCGCTGACCGGCGCGGTGACCGTGAGCAGGATCAGAAAGAGGCGCGCGAGGAATTGGGTCGTCTTCATGGGACGAGCCTAGCCGCGATCCACGCCGGGGCAAGCCGCTGACCCTCATTCAGAGCGGTCGCGCCCGCATAACCCGAGAGCATGGCCGCGCACCCTCGCGCTTGCACCCGTCACGCCCGGACTCCATCACGCGCCCCATGGTTTGCTTCCTCTTCCGCCTCTGGCTGGCGCTGGCCGGCCTCTGCCTCGCCCAGGCTGCCGCCGCGCAAAGCGTGCTGATCCGCGGCGCGCACGTGTTCGACGGCACGGGCTCGCCCGCCGCGCCCGCCGACGTTCTGATCCAGGCCGATCGGATCGTCGCGGTCGGCCCGCGCCTACGCGCGCCGCGCGGCGCGCGGGTGATCGACGGGCGGGGCATGACGCTCATGCCGGGGCTG